>JAGQOZ010000685.1 GCA_020426955.1 Planctomycetales bacterium | reverse complement strand
GCTGACGCCATGAATTGATGTTGTTCCCTAGATCTTCGCTGTGCGATTGTCGCAAAGATTGTACGGCAACAAACTGTAGTGCCGGGTCGGGGTCATTGATAGCCCGAGTCAACGCTTCCACGGCGGTAGCGGATTGGAATTGTCCCAAAGCCCGAGCTGCTGCAATGCGAACATCTAGGTCTGCGTCGCGAGCCAGCGTGTTGGACAAGATCGAGATCGATTCCAGCGAATTCGACTTAGCTAATCCTTCGCACGCTAGCACTCGGATTTCAGCCGACTTGTCTTGCAAAGCGATTTGCATGGCGTCCAACGATGCGTCGGTAGGTGTCGCCGCCAATACTCGAACCACTTCCGTGCGAATCAGCGTTTCGTCCTCTTGTTTAAGTATGTTCAGCAGCTCTCCCGCGGTGGCGGCGGCTTCGTTGCGGCTGTCCGCTTCGGCCAAACGATCTGCAAGACGTTGCACTTCCGACATGCGGCCAACCGTTGTGCTCTTGTACGGCACTTCCGCACCACTATCGGTCGATCCCAGTTGGTTTCGCCAAAAAGAAGATTCCGTCACGCAACCCATGGTTGAGAGCAGAAGAGTAAGACAAACAATAAGGGCGGTTAACGAGCGAGAAAGCTCCATCCTGTCGATCCATCGCTGATCATGTGCAATCCATTTTCAATTCCGTTGCCGGAATGTTAGCACACCAGCGATACCGGAGCAATGCAGATGACGGCTGCACAAACTTGCATCGACCGCAAATTCTTTTCCAGAATATCGGCAGTCAAACTTGTGCAGCTATCCACTGCACAAGTTCGATCTGCGCCGCTGTAACTAAGAATATGCATAATAGGGAAACCGGAAAGAAAAAAGGCATGGGTTTAACACTGAGTCTGACTCACTTCATTCACCTCGTTTCCATTTCCCAAGACAGCACCCAGTGTGGCGGCCTGGTCGCTGTCTAATTCAATCTCGAACGAACGCACAATCGGCTCCAATTCAGCTCGAACAATTCGAACATCATCCGGCGCTTCAATTCCCAGCGTGACTCGGTTCCCAGAAATCTTGTTGATAGTGATCCGGATATTGTCCCCAACCAGCAGTTCTTGCCCAGCTTTACGACTCAGTACAAGCATGTCTTCGCTCCTCGAAAGTCTCACGACCGTGTGGTAAAAAACGACAGCGTCGCAGCTGTCCTGTGTCTTAGTATCGCAAGTGCCGTGCCACGTTAGGTCCACTTGCATTCGGAAAAAAAGAATCTTTTTTGGAACGAATTCTGGGTAAATGCGTGGTTTACGAAGAATTGCTAAAGATAAGGCGAAGGGGTTTGGCGTGATACGGCGTTTCGTGAATCTCGAAGTGAGACAACTGTCTCAGACTGGGAATACTTATGTGTTTAAGTGCCTTTGCATTGTGACACATAGCCTGCTGTTTTTTGCACCTTCATTGCACGGCCAAATGGCTGTGGATCTGTTTCGCCAGGCACAAGTGGCAGCTTCCGAATCAGATAGATCGACTGCCATTCAATTGGCCAAAGAAGCAGTGGCGGGAGGTATTCAGGATTCATCCGTTCAGTATTTCTTGGGCCGTCAGTTGTTTTGTGATGGGCAGGTGCAACAAGCGGTAACGGCATTCGACGAATATGTTCGCTTGGAGCCGAATCAGGCCAATCGATTGTGGGAACGAGGTATCGCGTTTTATTACGCCGAAAAATTTGACGAAGGAGCGAAGCAATTCGAATCCTACCAACAGTTTCATGGCAACGACGTCGAAAATGCCGTTTGGCATTTGCTTTGTTCGGGACGACGCATCGGTATACCAGAAGCGAGGAAAAAAACCTTGCCCATTCCCGGTGACCGTCGAGTGCCGATGATGGAGATCTATCGCTTGTTTCAAGGGACTGGCACAGTAGCGGACGTAGATGCCGCCGTGAAAGGGGAAACCGTCGGTCAGGACGAACGAACCTCGAGACGCTTTTACGCCAATTTATATGTTGGATTGTATTACGAATGGACTAAGCAGCCCGAAGAGGCCTTACAGCGAATTCGGCTGGCAGCAGAACACCCGATCTTGCACTATATGGGCGATGTCGCTCGTGTGCATCTGCAACTTCGCCAGAAAAACGACAATTCGATTGAGCATGCGGCGGACGACGTTGCAGAGTAAGAACGGGCGACTGTGTCGCAATTATTGATCAACTGCCTTATGATGTCGTTCGCAGTAGTCGTTTGATCGATTGGCTCAGAACATGGCGAGTGGCCAGTTTTTTTACTTGTCGAGGTAGTAATCCAGGCAACGAGTCCTAAAAGAAGCGTATTCGAAACCTGGTTCACTACCGGCAGAATTTTAGTCGCTATTCGCCTAATTAAGGAGGTGCAGCAAACATGGTTAATCAACTTCGTATTTGGCGAAATCTGGCATTAGTGTTGGTGTTTTCAAGTCTGGCGTTCGGCACTGCCGGCGCCGACGATGACGTGCATGAATTGGAGACGCGTGAAGCGTGGATTTCTGGAACTCAGCAGCAATTGGAAACCATGCTGAGCACACTGGAATCGTTGGTCGATCGAAAGGCTTCGGAAGCACGCAATCCGCAAGTTGGATCGGCTATCGATAAATTGCAGAAGCATATTACCGAACTGGCCGGGCAACGCCAGAAATTGTTGGACGACGCTCGACGCCTAGCCAGCGAACTGGCCGACACGGAAACTCGTTTTGCCCAAGTCGACCGACCTCGTGAAGGTGACCGTCCACGAGAAGGAGATCGTCCACGAGAAGGAGATCGTCCACGAGACGATGGCCGAACACGTGACGATGATTGGCGATTCGAGCAGAGGCGAGACGCGGAGCGAGACGAACGGCGCATGCAGGAGATGCGTGGCCGCGAGATGATGGTGCGGCAGTTACAGAATCGAATTCGCCATATTCATCAAGCTCGTGAGCATCTGATGGAAGCAGGGATCGAACCGATGGCGGACCAGTTGGCGCGAGTCGCGGAAGAAATGCAACAGCAGATA
>JAGQOZ010000684.1 GCA_020426955.1 Planctomycetales bacterium | reverse complement strand
CTGATTCAGGCGTTGCGAGGTGGCGGACGAGGTGGTCGAGGCGGCGGTGGCGGCGGCAACCAAGTCCAGCAAGAAGAGCAAAAAATCTCCATCAGCGTGGACACTCGTAGTAATTCGCTAGTTGTATCCGCACCCGATCAGATCTTTGAAGACATTCGGCGTTTGGTCGAACAGCTCGATTCGAATGACAGCGGTTCGCTCGAAACCACTCGCATTGTCACGCTGAAGAAGGCGAATCCCGAATTGGTTCGCCAGACTTTGGCTGCCATGGTGGGTGCGTCTACGTCTAATACGGCCAGTTCGCCCAGCGGTACTGCTGGTGCTCCTTCGGCCTCACCAACGCCCCGCGCAACCCCGTCTCCGCGAGCGACTGGGCCGACACCAGGACAGCAACCAAACCCAGCTGATTTCTTCCGCGCCATGCAGCAGCAGGGAGGCGGTCGAGGGGGATTTGGTGGCGGTCGAGGCGGAAATCAGGGCGGCGGTGGCCGAGGTGGATTCGGCGGCGGTGGCCGCGGTGGATTCGGCGGCGGTCGAGGTGGTGGCGGCCGAGGCAACTAGGCTTGTCCGGTCAGAGCGAAAGTTGGTTGTCGCGAGTCAGCGAGGGCCCAGAGAAACACTCCGTTTTCCCTCGCTCACGCGTCGGGCTAGGAAAAAACGCAACTTCAAGACTTTCACGTTAGGTTAGTATATGACTCCGTCCTCTAATCCGTCGCGGATACCGGTGTCTTGAAATCGGAGGGTTTGACAGCCAGGACGGAGCATGGCAGTTGCGGCAAGAGTCGTTCGGCGGTGTTGCCGATGATGAAGCCAGGGATGCCGGTGCGTCCTACCGTTCCCATTGCCAGCAGATCGATGTCATGCTGCTGGACATACTGCAGAATAGCGTCCGCCGGACGATCCAGCACCACCGAGACTTGGACATCTCCGGCAAATTGGCAGTCCGCCAATTCCGATTGAATGGTTGCTTCCGCTTTTGTTCGATATTGTTCGATGGAATGCTCGTCCGGCCGGTTAGTCAGCGATTGGTCGACATGCGCGACTTCAATCGAATGCAATACATGCAACCTTCCTTGCTGCATCGTGGCCATGGACGCCCCTAGCTGCAATGCATACTTCCCGACGTCTCGCAGATCATGCGCTACCAGGATAGATTGGCAGGGATCCGGATCTGGTTGCACCACCCAAACCGGACATGGGCATTTGCGCATCAGCTTCAAACTGGTGCTACCCATCAACATGCCTTTGACGGCCGAAAGATGCCGAGTGCCGACTACGACAAGATCAATGTTGTTGCGCAGAACTTCTTGGATCACTCCCACCGCACCATTGCCGAACCCAATGCAGGTGTCAGCCGACACGCCGTCCTGCTGTGCCAGTGCCACCAATTCTTCTAGCTTGGCCTGTGCTTGAAGCTTGATCGCGGAATGTTCGTCCGATTCAATGTTATGCTGGGCTTGCGGTGAAACATCCAAGATATAGCAAAACCGAATTGTCGCTCCATTCGATCTGGCCAGCCAGATGGCTTGCCGCACTGCCTCGTGATTAGGAGCCGAAAGTTCGTCCGAAACAATCTGATCACCGGACGACAGATCTACACCTACCAACATTTTCTTGAATTGTTTCATCTCACACCCAATAAGTCTAAACAACAAGTTGGCCCGGAATCGCATGTTCGACGGCAACGTCCGTCGAATATGGCATCTCTTGCAAGCAATTTACAGCACGTCGCGTGCCGTTGTGCGTTTCGAGCTATTGTGCTCGATTCGATCATCTCTGATCAACTTTAGCGTGCGATTCGAACCGACATCGTGTGCGTCTAGGCATTCCGTTAAAATCGGTTCGATTCGACAACTTTGTCGTAGAATCCGAATGGCACTGGTCGCCAACGCAGGATCGGTAAATACGCAAATTTCATTGAAAGTAGTTTACGGCGTTTTGAAACAGCTTCAGACCATCTCCTTGGGCGGCTGTCTGTTGCCGAGTCCACTGTGGATGATGTGTGGGGTCGATATTGCGTTCCGGATGTGGCATCAGACCGAATACTCGGCCCGTGGCATCACACACTCCGGCCGCGTTGCCCTGAGCGCCATTGGGATTATCGGTGTACTTCAACGCGAGCTGGCCCGCCGATTCAAGTTGTGCCAATGTGTCCGCATTGCAAGCCATGAACTTACCCTCCGCGTGCGCGATTGGCAGATACATGGAAGGAATATCCCTCAAGAAAACACATTTGTCACTGGTGGTTTGAAGATGGACCCAACGGTCTTGAAATTGGCCAGAATCATTCCAAGCCAGTGTGGCTTTGGGTGCTTCCGGCGCGTCACCCAGCAATAGCCCCGACTTCACCAAGACTTGGAATCCATTGCAAATTCCCAGAATCAGTTTGCCTGCTTCCTTGAACACTTGTAACGCGTCCTGCAAGTGATGGCGAATCTGATTGGCCAAGATTCGACCGGCAGCAATATCATCTCCGTAACTGAACCCGCCCGGCAGACACAAGATCTGGGAATTGGTGATCGAAGACGGGTCTTCGCACAAACGGTTAATATGCAATGCCTGAGTAACGGCTCCAGCCTGTTCAAACGCGAACGCCGTTTCCAGATCGCAATTTGTACCGGGAGCTCGAAGAATCAATACGCGAGGAGCAGCCATTTAAGTCCAGTCTTCCGCTAGTTTTGCCAAAACAAGACAACGTCGTTTCGGCTTTCTTTTAACATCTTTGAGCGAACCGAACTAGCCGGGCTCGAACTGAGTCTCATCACGCATTTCGATCTCGAATCGACACTGCATCATTGCAGTTTGAACAATATGCCTTGCCCAGCTCACAGAGGGCAACTTCGCGAACTCGTTCGTCTTGAATAGCCCGCGTGAACTTCTTGCCTAAATGGTGAACAGGGATTTCCATTTCGTCGAAACGCGGCACGCAACCCGCCCGTCGAGCGCGTAGATTGCCGCCGCCACCGACGATGCTTGCTTCTAGTGAAAATCGTGTTTTTCTTCCAG
>JAGQOZ010000683.1 GCA_020426955.1 Planctomycetales bacterium | reverse complement strand
TAAGCTTCGAGATCTTCGCCTCCCTCCCAAATCGTATCAACACCTGAGGTATCGACGTCTTCGACGACACCATATTGATCGACGTAATAGGTAAACGCGCGACTGGCATAGGCTGCTACCGTTGAATCAGGCTTGGTTAGTGCATTTTCTGGCGAGCTTGCTAAGCTATCGTTCTCAATCGCTTGAATTGAGGATGAAGAATAGATGGCTTTGAGATAGTAGCCTCGTTCATAACGATACTGGGTATAACGATCGATCCAGTTGGTATCCGCCGTGTTTCTTGTGCGGACCTTTACCTGAATTAACGCATCGTCACTAGTGTTTGCGACATCCCCGCTGATAGCACCGAAAGTAAAATCAGAACTATATGTGTAATAGGCTTCGATTTTATTCGATCCGGTTCCCTGTGGCTGCACTTTGATTGAGCTGACGAGGTTGTTGGAATTGTACGAGTACGAGAACTTTGTGTTATCCGGAAGTACAACGTACGCTAAGTGCCCGGCCAATGCGCCGAAATAGCTGGGTAACCACGTATAGGTAATCCGATTTGACGAGGACGTACCGCCGCCGCGAATTGTGCTCCACTTCAGCTTGCCCTTAAGTTCTGTCGCTATTCCGGTACTGCCGGGATCATAGAAGACCCATTCTCTTCCATTCAAGAGGTTATTGACCGTAACTTCGCCAGAAGCGACGGTAAGTGTCATATAGCCATCGTCTGGGGAAATGTAGCCGCCGCCGCTCGACTCGAAAATCCGAGCTGAATGGCCGTTAACGAAGAGAATATATTCCGATGATCCCTTGTAGACTACCATATCTGCCCCTGACAGATGCCAATTTGGACCCATGCTTTGAATAACATTTGATGAACTCGATGCGTCATAGTTACTGCGATACGAACGTGCGACGGAAAACGGTCCGTACGGCGTGTCCCATGAAATGTCTACCGACGTTTCGTATGACGACCCGTCAAAGAGATAAACAGGCCAACGAGATGTCGCCATCGGCGCAGATCGCATCGACGAAGGCCCGGTGGATGCGGCCATCCGTATAGGCAAGCCCCAACCAGACACGGCTGCAGAGTCGACATTCATCCCACTGCCGGGCAACAAAGGCGATTCTGACCCAAGCCAAGTATCGCAACATTCATCCGTACAAGATGGAGCATCGTAGACCGTAGGAGCACCAGTAGGCATGGCAGCCTCATTGGCAATCACAATGTTGCCTGACATAAGGGCCATCGCCAACGCACAATACATGCAGACGTTATTAGAGCGAAACATATCGAAACATCCTATCAGTTCTTTACTTGCATTTTGCGGTATCACTTCTCTGGCTGCACTATTCCGTTGGAACGGAAAAACTGGAAAGCAGCTCTTGAATCCGGCGTTGTTCGGCGTCTCTAGTTGCGTAGATTGCGGCGACTGATTCTTGAAGCTCAGCTACTTCCACGCCGTTAAAGTGCTTATCCAAGTATTCGTCGGCAACTTCCTTGGGCTGTCGCATGATTAG
Organism: Planctomycetales bacterium; assembly: GCA_020426955.1. Lineage (GTDB taxonomy): Bacteria > Planctomycetota > Planctomycetia > Pirellulales > Pirellulaceae > JAGQOZ01. The sequence goes on along the minus strand of JAGQOZ010000683.1, from coordinate 1,501 downwards.
CCGAGCTAGATACTCTATTGCTGTGCGGCGGGCGTCTGGCTGAGCCGTCGCAATCAGAGTCGCTTCTTCGATCCACTGCCGTCCGGCAAAGGGGCGCTCCAGCGTTCCAGGAACATGCCTTGCTGAAAGATCGGAGCGAATCTCCTGGGCCTGAGCCCGTGCCAGTAGCCAATTGATTCTCTGATTCGCATTTTGTTGGTCGTCGGCTAACCGTTCATCCAGAAAACGGATCCATTGGTCAATCTTGCCTTCACGAAGGGAAACAAAGCTGAGGATGTATGCCGCGGCGAGGTTCAAATCTCCGTTTTGTTCGACTAACGACTCTATCTCCCGTCGTATCGTGTCGTTTCCAAGCACGAGTTCATCGGCAATTGCGCGAATTGGATGCCGATTGACCTCAAGAAATGAATCCGATATCTCTGCTGTCAAATCGGCGTTTTGCCGTAGCCATGCCAGAAGCAACTCTGACTCTCGATCTTGGTTTCCGCCACTTAGCAGTTGTGTATAGTTCTTTAATTCTCGTGGCGTGAGTGACTCGATGAGTATCGGTCGCTCCAGTAGCTGCTTAGCGACGCCAACACGGTCTTCATGGCCTCGAGACCGAATTGCGGCGATTGCGGCTGACGTTGCCCTTTCGGTCGGTATACCACCGCGATTAATACGAGCCATGACTTCGCCACCAAGACGATCCAAGGGCTGGGCGATGTTTTCGTTTAACTGTTCGATACTTGCCCACGAGAGGTCGAGGCTCGGGTCGACGCGGCTCAGGGTGAATTCATCGACACCTGTCCGCATCAATATAGATGCCGACAACCCAGGTTTGCCATCGACTGTCGCAAATAGGCTAGTCGGAACGACTTGCGGCTCGAGCATTTCGCTGCTTTTCCATAACAGTGACACAACAATGGGTACACCCCGTATACCGACAGGTCCGTTTCGCTTGTGCTCCATCACAACGCGTAACGAGACAGGTTCGCCTTGAGACAGCCGAACCTGTCGGCTTTCCGACACAATGTCGCCGTCGACCCAAATCTGAACATCGTGCTTTTGCTCGGCAACGATCGTCTTCAGGTTGAAGCGGGATGCACCAGGTGAAAAGACGAAGTCGCCGCTCCTATCTGGAGTGAGTTGGCCGCTCCATTCAATTTTCAGGTCGTAATCTTTCTGGTCGGAACTCGTCAAACGTTCTACGAGCCATTCGAGGTCCGTAAGGGAAATACTCGATAAATCTCGGTCACCAATCCAGCCAGCGATACGAGATCGACGATCATCATTCGATTCTCCGGCGGTCACTCCAACGGCATCAGCCTGACGCAATTCCGCTACAGTAGCAGCGTCGTTCTGGGCGGAAACGATCTGAAATAAACACGAAGATAACAGCGCACTGATACAAATCAGCGCGCACCGCGAGCGTGACAACCGCACCATCGGAATCAACTCCTAGGTTGAAGTGCTAAGAAGATAAGGAAAAAGATAAAACGAAAAGTGGCGGTATACCGCC
>JAGQOZ010000682.1 GCA_020426955.1 Planctomycetales bacterium | reverse complement strand
TTGATCGCCTGGCGGAAGTCCTTTTGGACCACAGCTGCGAAATTCAAGCTGGCGAAAACATCTTGATAGAAGCCTTTGATTTGCCGGATACGCAGTTAGTTTGTCGGCTGGTAGAACTAGCCAGCCAGCGAGGTGCTCGGCCGGTTGTCAGCTGGAAAAACAATACCATCTTGCGTTCGCTTTATTCGTCAGCTGACAAAGCAACGATCGAATTGGCTGGGGCGCTGGAATCGCATCGCATGGAACAGATGGCGGCGTACATTGGAATTCGCGGCGCGGCGAATAGCAGCCAATTCAAAGACGTACCAAGCGACAAGATGGAGCAGTACCAGAAGCTGTGGTGGCATCCGGTGCATAGTTCGATTCGAGTGCCCAAGACAAAGTGGGTGGTGCTGCGATATCCGACCGATTCGTTCGCCCAAGCGGCGGATATGAGTTCGTCTGCGTTTGAAGATTTCTACTTTGATGTTTGCACGGCCGATTATCAGCAGATGGCCAAAGACCAAGAGCCTTTGGTTGCCAGGATGGAAGCAGCCAAAGATGTGCGGATTGTTGGCCCCGGAACGGAACTGACGTTTTCCATTGATGGCATTCCGGTCATTCCATGTGCCGGCAAGCGTAACATCCCTGATGGCGAAGTCTTCACCGCGCCCATCAAGGACAGCGTCAACGGGACCATTTTGTACAACACTAAGTCTCGTTATCAGGGAACCGTGTTTGAGAACATCCAATTTACGTTCCAAGACGGCAAGATTGTTGATGCGAAGGCCAATGAAACGAAGAAGATTAATGCCATATTGGATTCCGACGAAGGTGCTCGGTATATCGGCGAATGGTCTATTGGCTGCAACAACCGAGTGCTTCATCCGATGCTGGACACGCTGTTTGACGAAAAGATTGGCGGCTCGATGCATCTGACGCCGGGACAAGCTTACGAAGAGGCCGACAATTCGAACCGAAGCTGCGTCCATTGGGATTTGGTGTTGATTCAGCGCTCAGACTATGGCGGTGGAGAACTCTATTTTGATGGGCAGTTAGTTCGCCAGGACGGTCGGTTTCTGCCTGATGACTTGCAAGGCCTGAACGCTGGTCTGTAGCACCAACCAAACACCTCGATAAAAAGGAACTGTAGAAAATGCAATGCATTGACGAACCGACGGTGGATGATGTCTGGGATCAAATCAACGAATTGGCTCCGGAAGAAGCCTATCAACAGATGATGGAGTTTGGGACGCAACAGACGGAACTGCTAAGTTTTGTCACGGTTGCGTGTGAAGGCCTATCGGACGACGCCCAGGAGCTGGCCACGTTCATGGCGTTTGTCGTTTATCGCATCTTCTACACGTCCTATTCCGAATCGTTTCCGGATATTTCGCCGGAACAGATTATGGAACGATTCGACCGCAATCAGGCAATGCTTTCGGAACTGGAAAATCGTTCGGACGAAGAATTCGAAGAAGTGGCTGAACTGGAATCATCGCATCAGCCCTTTGTACTGCAATCCATCACGGAAGTGCTGTTTGACAGTGACGAAGAAGACGAAATTCAAATCACCGATGATGAAAGCGGTATCATCTTTATTGTGATGAAAACACTTGTTGATGTGTTAGACGCCGTCACCGATTGACCGCAGTCATGCCAATTCGAATTGTTCGCATAAGCTTTCTTGTCGCGGTGGCACGGCACCGTCAGCCTCCGATTTTCGATCAAGTTATTCTGATCATGCAAGCACGGCAAACCGCGCAGAATAGCGAACTGGAGTGCGCATTTTGGATTGCGGCCAAATTCCGACCTAGCCGTGTGTGCCATGTCTGTAAAACTTGGCGGCCTGACCAAACTTTGCAGCTGGAAAACTGTGCGAATAAGGGCGCTTAAAGGTGTCGCCGCAAAGTGTCGAATAGGCGTTATACATCGAGCCCAATTGGCCTTGGCGTTTTCGGGTTCGACTCCTTCCTTGACGAAATTCGATCAGCGACCGCGAAGGCGTTTGGCGCGGTCTGTTTTGTCAAATTGGCCCACCGTCGTTTCGTCGCTAGACGACGAATTTGCATTCGAAAGGTAAAGCAAATCATGACAAGGAAACGTTATTGCTTGGCCTTCACCTTCTGCCTGATATCAGGCTGGGTGATACCTACAAGCACGCACGCCCAATGCGATTGCGCAACGGGTTGTGCTCCAGTGGTCGACGCTTCTTGCACTTCTTGCGGAAGTTGCGATTCATGCGGCATCACGTGTGTTGATCCGGGATGTTGCGACACATGTTCTACTGGCTGCGGTGCACTAGGTGCATTGAACGGAATCATCAAACCCAGCGATCCGTGCTTTGATGAATTCATCAGCCCCATGACCAACCCAGTCTTCTTTGAAGATCCTCGTACACTGACGGAAGCGCGAGCCATCTATGCTCACCACAAGATTCCTCAGCTGTTGCCAGGGTTGGGCACCGATCCGGTGCAGTTGTTTGCACTGCAATTGCGAGCTGCTCTGTCGGATCGACTTTCGTTGATTGCGACTAAGGACGGCTACATTGTTTCGGACAGCCCGTTGATTGATGACGGTTGGGCCGACGTGGCTGCTGGTTTGAAGTACAACTTGATTCGAGACACCTGCAATCAATTGTTGGTCAGCGGTGGTATGACCTTCGAATTGCCCATCGGTAGCACTCGTTCACTGCAAGGAAACGGCGATGGTGAATTCCATCTGTTCTTGACCGGCATGAAGAAGGTTGGCGATTGGCATTGGATCAGCGGCAGCGGCTTCCGTCTGCCAACGAACCGAGCCGAAGAAAATCAAGTGTGGTACTGGTCGAACCACTGGGATCGCAAGATCTCGAACAACTTGTACTTTTTGACCGAAGTGAATTGGTACCACTGGTTAAATTCTAGCCGAGCTTTCGCGTTGCCAGTCGAAGGTGGCGACTTGTTCAACCTGGGTTCGGCTGGCATTGCTGGAAACAATATTGTAACTGGCGCCGTTGGTACCAAATACAAGCCTAGCTCGAACATGGAGCTAG
>JAGQOZ010000681.1 GCA_020426955.1 Planctomycetales bacterium | reverse complement strand
TGTGAAAGTCATCACGTTGTTTCGCTGGCCGCCATCCAACAGCATTTGAGCGGTTCGCAACGAGTACAAATTCAGCAGTGGCAGGACGAACGAGCCTTACTGCAAAACGAGCTGGCCGAATTGGATTCAGCTCAGCAGCGAACGGTCTATACGTGCGTGGGAAAGGATCCGCAGCCGAGTCGTTTCTTGCCTCGAGGAAACGTCAGCGCGCCGGGGAAAACGGTCGCACCAAGCGGCTTGCTCGCCATTCAAGGTATTGATCCGAAATTCGGATTACCGCCGAACGCAACGGATGCCGAACGTCGCCAAGCGTTGGCCAATTGGGTTACGGATGCGAATAATCCGTTGTTTGCGCGAGTGATTGTGAACCGTTTGTGGCACGCCCATTTTGGGAAAGGCTTGGTGGCCACGCCCAGCGACTTCGGATTCAACGGTGGACAGCCGACTCATCCGGAACTGCTGGATTGGTTGGCGTCCCAATTGCAGGACAACGGTTTTCGATTGAAGGAATTGCACCGTTTAATGGTAACTTCGGCCACCTATCGACAATCTTCCACGTTGCGTGCCGACGCGGCGCAAATAGACGCCGACAACCGTTGGCTGTGGCGCATGACGCCTCGACGACTAACCGCCGAAGAAATTCGCGACGCTGCATTGCTGTTTGGAAAACGCTTGGATCGGCGCGTGGGTGAAATTGGATACCGAGATGTTCGGCACTTTGAATTCAAAGGCAGCAATTTTTACGAATCAATTGAAGAGCCGGATCAATTATTGCGGCGCACGGTGTACCGGTTTACTCCGCGAGGTGGTCGTAATCCGTTCTTGGACACGTTTGATTGTCCCGATCCCTCCGTGACCACTCCGCTACGCGCAACCACGACGACTCCGCTGCAAGCACTGGCACTGATGAACAATCCGTTGGTGTTTCAATTGGCCGACGCGTTTGCGGAACGAGTTGCGTTGGAGGCGAACCAAACGTCTCATCAGATCGATCGCATTTACCACATCGCTTACGGTCGCGCCGTGTCAAACGAAGAAACCGAAACGGCTCATACGTTTGTCGAACAATTCGGACTATCCGCTTTCTGCCGAATTGTGCTCAACAGTAATGAATTCTTGTACGTGCGGTAGCCCATTCCACAACTCGGTCCTTCGCTGGATGGCGCCGCCGATTGGTCGCTTCGACCGACATGGTCCGAGGATGATCCAGTTGGCGCACCACTGATCGTTCGCCGCACACCAACAGACGTTGGATCTGGTCGCCAAGCCATCATTGGCTGCGTCAATTTGGAAAATCGCCTATTTGAATACCATTTGGCATGGAATCTGCGACTTTAATGTATTCGAATATTTGAATGTTTCCCGCAGACTCTGTCGTGGAATACTCCCTGAAATGAGACGAGTACTAATTGATGCCTTTTCGTGTTGTTGCCGCGCGCGAACTAGCCGACTTTCTGCGCGCCGTCGCTCATCCTCGGCGAATTCAAATCTTGGAAGAATTGCGTTCGGGCGAATGTGACGTCGCGACCTTGGCCAAGGCAACGTCGCTGGCTCAAGCAAATGTATCCCAACAGCTGATGGTCTTGCGTGCGCATCGAGTTGTTGCGGAGCGGCGCGAAGGGAGACACGTCTATTATCGCTTGCGGTCACAGGAGTTGGCAGATTGGCTACGAAAAGGAATGGACTATCTGCCGCCCATGGACGAACAAGCAGCGGACGTGCGTTTGGCCATCAAGAAAGCTCAAGATGAATGGTCGCAACACGAATAGTACTCGTTAACAGACAAAGACGTGTCGACTTGATTGCCAACCACACGCGCGAACGGAACCGAAGATAAATTCGCCTCGCAAGGTGACAAGGAGCTAAACAGAGATGAGCGTTCAACAGACGACGGTCAATTCCGCTGTAGCGGAAAACGTTTCCCCGGCAGACAATTCGCAGAATTCGCACCTCTTGACGGTGGACCAGGTCTACGAGGCGTTCACGTCTTCGCCAGATGGAATCTCGTCGGAAGAAGCCAAAGTTCGCCTGGATCGCTTTGGGCCAAATCAACTGCAGGAACGGAAAAAAACCAGTGCGTGGATGCGACTGTTGCTACAGTTTCACAATCCCCTGATCTATGTGTTGCTGGCCACAGCCGGTGCCACGGCGCTGCTGCAGCATGGAGTGGACACGGGTGTCATCTTGGGCGTGGTGGTCATCAACGCCATTATCGGCTTCATTCAGGAATCCAAGGCGGAACAGGCCATTGAATCGCTCAAGCAGATGCTGGCACCGTTGGCGGTGGCCATTCGCGGCGGCACCAAGATGCGTTTGCCTGCGGTTGAATTGGTGCCGGGCGATATGGTGCTGCTGGAGGGCGGTGACAAAGTTCCGGCGGACCTGCGTTTGGTTCGCGTCAAGAATCTGCAAATTGACGAAGCACCGCTAACGGGCGAATCAATGCCTGTCACCAAAACCGACGATGCCTTGCAGGGCGAAGTATCGCTGGGTGATCGAAGAAACCTGGCCTTCGCCGGTACCTTGGTCACCAACGGTACGGCAGCAGGTGTGGTTGTGTCTACGGGCGATTCGACACAAATCGGCCGCATTGCCGGGATGCTACAGGACGTGGAAGGTGTGGACACGCCACTGATCCGCCGCTTGGCCAGCTTTAGCAAAGTAATCACCGTGGCCATTGTCGTATTCTGCGTGTTCGTCTTCATTGTGGGCGTGCTGACGGGCCAAACTGTTTCCGACATGTTGATGGCGGCGGTGGCCTTGGCCGTATCGGCCATTCCGGAAGGCCTGCCCGCGATCATGACCATTGCGCTGGCGATTGGTGTCAAACGCATGGCGGTTAGAAATGCAGTGGTTCGCAAACTACCGGCGGTAGAAGCCCTCGGCAGCGCGACGGTGATCTGCAGCGACAAAACCGGCACGTTGACCAGGAACGAAATGACGGTCACGCAACTGGTAACATGCGAAGGAAAGTTTGGCGTAACGGGGTCGGGCTACGAACCCATTGGGACGGTAGAAGACCAAG
>JAGQOZ010000680.1 GCA_020426955.1 Planctomycetales bacterium | reverse complement strand
TCGGCTTGAATGTCCAAGCTAGAAACGTGTTGTAGGGCCGGCTTTAGGTCGGTCAGTAAAACCTGTTTGCGTTCCGCTTCGGGCAGCGAAGGTTCCATCTGCACATTCGCTTGACGAAATTCGATACGGCCCACCACGTTTTCATCTTCAAACGTCAAGTTCGCTCGAATATGCGCTTTGCCTCGTCCCACGTTCACCGCCAGCTTTTCCGGATTGCCTAACGTTTTGGCTTGCTGTACCAACGCTGGAATTTCAATCAACACCTGTTCCGTGGGCACGTCACCTCGACGATCCAAAATCGCTTTGGCGTACATTTCCGCCGACCCTTGCGCCTTCAGATTGATGGTAATAGGCTGATCATGTTTTTTGGATTGGTGCGTGATATCGTGGATGTTAGCTAGGAAAGTAAAGGGTTGTTCGTCAATGGTGCCGGTGCCGTCAACAATCAGCGTTTTGATCAAGACGTCGGGCTGAATCAGCATGCCGGGGAACAAGATGTTTTCGCCGCGAGGTTGTGATTCCGCTTGTTTTTGGGCTTCCGTTTCAGTGGACGTCATCGCTCGGACCCAGCGAATCCAGCCCAGCGTAGTGGTGAGCCGTTCATGCAGTTCTGGACCAATTAGGTATTCTGTCAGTGATTGCCCATCCAGATTTTCCAAACGAAGTTTTTCTTTGATGTATTGTTCGTCATGTCGTTTGGCTTGTTCGATGGCCAGTTTATCTTGTTGCACTTGTTGGCGAATTCGCTGCAGATCATTTTTCAGCCGCAAACCATCTTGGCGAATTCGATCCAGCTGGACCATGGTCGGTTCAATTTTGTCTAAATGATCCAACGGCTTTTTGGACAATTGTTCGATCACGTCGGCCAACTGTTCGCCTCGATCCTTCAAATCATCCGCTTGTCGCTCCACCGCCTTGTAATCGTTGGGCCAGCGTTCTTTCAGCTCTTTTGCCAGGCGAATGGAATGGAGTTCCGATTCGACGTCCGTTTCCAATTTGTCCAGTGTGGAATTGACCCATTCTTCGCCCATTTGGCCAATTTTGTCGGACATTCCTGGTTCGTTGGAAGTCTCTTCTTCCTCAGTCTTTTCCAGTTGGCCGCTAGTAGTGCGCTGCGTATGCAGCTGAACTCCAGAGAGTCTACCTTCGTGGATGACCAAGCGTTTTCGTAGGGCAGCGGAGGTTTCCAAGTCAAATTCGGCCGAATCAATTTCAAACAAATTGGACATGGGGCGTCTGGGATCAGCCACGGCCACGTCGGTCAGTTCGACTCGAGACGAAGACAAATTAGTATGAAGCGAACCAATTTCCACCTTTGCACCAATAGCGGACTGGCCACTGTATATCAACAGCCAACGCAAGCCGGGATTCAACGAAAGCCACATAGCCAGCAAAATCAACGCTAGGATCGGCAGACGACTGGCGACGTAACTCCAGCGAATAAAGCGAAACTGCAAGAACGACTTCATGCCTGAGCTCCCTGCACGGTGGCGGAATTCGCTTCAGCTGATTCGCCGCTTGCATGCTTGGCTTTCTTCTTGCGAAGCAGCTTTTCAAGTCGCGTCTGAACCGGAGGAAAGTAGCGATCGAACAACGGCGTTGATAGGTGATAAATGGGAAACCAAACGGCCAGTCCCAACGCGAGTCCGCCCACTACAACGGTATTGTCCAAGCTAAGCCACGGAACGATGGGCAGTTTGTGCCACGCGGCAAAATTCAGGTAAATGCTGTCCAAGTGCAGAATGCGTTCGCCAAATCCGTGCATAATGGGATCCAAGCGAAACGCAAACATGGACACCAGAAAAATACTCAGCAGTCCTGTGCCTAGATTAAATCGGAAGGCAAACAGCACGATCGTCAACAACAGGGCTATCAAATTGCCTTTGGGGATCAGTCCGATCATGGTGCCCATGGACAGCCCCGACGCCAATTGCTGCGGTGAATTGTCCTTGGAAAAGACTTTCAACAAATGCAAAACAGGCTGAAGAAAACGTAGTATCATCCGGCCGCTTTCAGTCGTAATTCCGCTAAATTCGCAAGTAGGGATACAAAATGCAGCGGAATAGTACGGCCACACGCCGTTTGTCGCGATACCAAATGGTTGGTCTCGACTCGCCATCAAGATTGTTTTTAGCTTGAATCGTTCCGATCTTGACGTCACTTCCAGACCGCTCGTATACTCGCAAGTCTATATACGCTGTGGCAGTTGACGTTTAGAAACTGTCAAGGGAGCCGGAAAGTGGTTTTCCGTTTCGTTCGAATGCAGCGTCGATTCTTCGGAAAAATCAAAACGAAACAGGGTCTGCGATGAAGACGGAACACCGTCACGAACTGCAAACAAACGAATTGGCCGACAAGTTGGGCGGAGTCATTCAACAGGTCAAACCTTACGCAAATCTGATCGTAGGGGTGGCGGTGATACTGGCGGGCATCGTTGTCGTGACCCAGTTGTGGGCGTCGCGAAATAAAGAAAAGCAGGAACGAGCTTGGTCCAGTTATTTCATGGCACAAGAGAGTCCTGGTGGCGCGGAATCGCTGAAAGAAGTCGCCTCCAGTTTTGCAGGAACTCCGGCGTCCGAATGGGCGTTACAAGCTGCCGCTGATCGTCATCTGCGGGAAGGCTACAGCCAGTTGTTTGAAGATCGCGGAGCGGCTGCGGAAGAATTAAAGGCCGCTAAAGAGACATATGAACAGTTGCTAAACACCACGTCTCGGCCGACACTGAAGATGCGAGCCCAATATGGTTTGGCGCAAACGGAAGAATCACTCGGGTCCCTGGACAACGCACTAAATCAGTACAAATCCATTGCCGATGCATGGCCCGATTCGGTGGTGGGAAAGGCCGCTCAGGAACAAGTGAATCGGTTAAGTGATCCTCGAGCCAAAGATTTCTATTCGTGGTTTGCCACGCAAAAGCCAGTCAAACGAGATCCCAATGCCGGACTATTCAACAATCTGAATAACTTGCCCGCCGATCCGGATATTTCGGCTCCAGGTCCCGGCGAATTGTTTAATTCGACCGGTGGTGACGACACTTCAAC
>JAGQOZ010000679.1 GCA_020426955.1 Planctomycetales bacterium | reverse complement strand
GGCGTGCCGATCATCTGGCCGTAACGAGTAAATAACGTCTTTTCCGTCAGCCGCTGCGAGATGGCTTTGGAGATGCCAAAGTCGATCACTTTCGGCACCGGCTTGCCGTCGTGCAGCGTGATCATCACGTTGGATGGTTTTAGGTCGCGGTGAATCACGCCTTTCTGATGCGCGTGCTGCACCGCATTGCAGATAGCAACGAATAGTTCGAGCCGTTTGCGGGTGGTAAATTTGTTCTTGTCGCAGAAATCGGTGATTGGTACACCTTTCACCAATTCCATGACGAAGTAAGGTCGACCGCTGCTGGTGGCTCCCGCATCAAACACTTTGGCGATATTCGGATGATCCATCAGCGCCAACGCTTGCCGTTCCGCTTCGAACCGAGCGATCACCTCGCGCGTATCCATGCCTGGCTTGATGATCTTGAGTGCGACTTGCCGACGAACCGGGTGTTCTTGCTCGGCCATGTAGACCACACCAAAGCCACCCTGCCCAATTTCTTGGAGCAGCTTGTAGTTGCCGATCGTCGAGCCGGCTTCTTCGATAGATGCGTCATCAATGAAGCCGGAGCGTTCATGCGCCAATGTCGCCAGTCCCTCGAGATCAATCGCAGGGCGGTCCAAGATGCTATCCGGATCATCATTCGCGCGGAGCAGCGCTTCGACTTGTCGCATGAGGCGGCCGTCGCCCTTACACTGCTCACGAACATACGCCTCACGTTCTTCGAATGACTCGATCTCCGACGCGTTCAGAAATATGGTTCTTGCTGTCATGGAACCCTATCAATTTGGAAGCTGTTCAAGGCATCGATAATGTCGGGGGCGAACTTCAGATTCAACCCAACTCAAGGCGGACTGAGCATGCTCGGCATGGCGACGAGTATCGTAGGTTTGCGTGAAGCAGTACGTCTTAATCTCCGTCCAGTTCGTGATCAACGTTTGGTTGAGATTTCGAATGATCGGTTGGTGCCCGCCAAATCCGAAAGGTCTCCTTTTGCGTCATTTGGCTAATTGGCGATGTGGTGAAGTCGAAGGAAACTGCCCCCAAAGTCTGACCATCCGGAGAAAATGCTAATTCGAATGCCATGAAGTCCAATGTGGCCAGCTCCCTGCCGGTTGCCAAATGCCAAAGCTTAATGGTGCCGTCATGTGAGGCAGTGGCCAGAGTTTTACCATCGGGCGAAATATCACACGCATTGATCCCGCGACGATGGCCTTTGAGAACGTTTCGAATTCTGCCTGTTTCGGGATCCCAGATAACGATGTCATTGAAGAAACTGACGCTGATTAGCATTTTCCCGTCAGGCGTCCACTCAATGTCACTGATATCCTTACGGTGTGGACTCTTCATGACGACAACAGCTCCGGATCGTGTGTCAACAATCTTGATCACTGCCTTATTGGTCTCCGAGTCCTTGCCTGCCAACGCGATCTTCCCGCTTTGCTTGTTTAATGACATAGGAACGAGAATCGTACGGCTGACTTCCCGATCGATATTCACACTGAACTCGCCAAGCGGCTTACTCGCGTCCAGGAAGTCAAATAGTCTCACCTTGCCATCGTCAAAGTTAATGGCGAACAAGTCGTCATCAGCCGCAAATCCGCTGCCTTTCGCTCCGTTCGTGAATATTGGTCGCTCTTCCTTTTGCCACTGCGAATCCCAAACCCGATAGCGATCAGGAGTCACCAGACTACCGGGCGGGCCAGGCTTGATTGGGACTGTCACCAGTACATCTTCACCCAATGACGCAAGACTCTGAATCGGTGCCGCGCTTATCGTTCGCAGCCGCTCGAGCGTTTTAGTGTCGAAGATTTGCGAGTTCATGAATGGTCTGACCGATAACGCTACCCATTGTCCGTTTGCAGAAAAGACGGGTGGCATTGGTCCCACCGTGCTCGCGACTTGTTCGGGCAGTTCGTTAACCTCCCTGGGCCAGATATGGACGTAACGATCTTGACTTCCGGACGCAATCCACCGTCCATCGCGTGATACCGCGACATCGAACACCTCATCCGCATGCCCAAAATAACTCGATACGCGATCCAGCGTAGAAGCATCCCAAATTGCAACGCTGTGGTCGAAGCTACAGCTGATCAGGTGCCGTCCGTCACGCGTTGCAACGATTCGATAGGTGCCGATTGTGTCCTGTGGAAAGGGTTCTTGCCATTCTTGTTTGTCAAAGCGATAAACGGCCGGCGTTCGAAACAGCCCTTGCGTCGCTATAATCCCATTTTCGTTTGGCAAGAAGGCGATACGCTGCGGTTCGTTTCCAAAAGGCATCTTGACGCGGCGTACGACCGCTTGCTGCTCCGTATCCCAAATCAAGAGTTCTTTTCCGACGGATAGGCAGAGTTTTGTCCCGTCAGCGGAGGAGCCTCGGATTGTGACACTATCAGTACTACTGAACAATTCTGCTACTGTGTTGTCCGAGAAATCCCAGCGTTTCAGCCCTCCATTACTAACGATGTAGGCGAATGGAAAATCAGGCGACATCCGGAATCCATTCATCGTCTCCGGGCAGGACATGACGGGCTCACGTGTTGAGACATCCCAAAGTTCAAGCGTTCCACTCGCTCTCAAGATCCCAATCTTTTCGCCGTCCGACGTAAATCCGCAACCGCGCGTCAATACATCCCAAGTGTGCTCGCGGGCTTTTGCTTGCAAATTCCACAACACAATTTCGGTTCCACAGCTTGAGAGAACGTAATCGGCGTTTGGCGAAAACTCGACATGATTTACCGTCGCACGGTGTTCCCCAAGTCGAAAAAGATGATCCCCCTTGGACTGTTCTCGAAAGTACCGCCATTCCCATCCACGTAAGTCTTCATCGCCGTTCTTCGGAATATGATTTGCCAATAGTTCTCGGGCTGCGTGAAGATTTCCTTGCTTGAGATACTGTCCGGCTCCTAGCATGTCAGCGGCGTAGAGATTTAGCCGTGCCTCATCGGCCTTTGCATCTGCTCTTTTCCTTTGTTGCACAGCATCCAATCGCGAGGCTTCCGACTCGATCCGCGCGCTTTCGGCAACTCCCTTCGCATCGAGCGCTT
>JAGQOZ010000067.1 GCA_020426955.1 Planctomycetales bacterium | reverse complement strand
CCAAGAAGGTCGTGCCATTTGGATCAAGAACGACATTTCGACCGGAGGCAAAGAGAAAGTCTATGCGGATGCAATCTGTGTGCCACTGATCAATGATACCGTAGTCATGGGGGCCATTCATTTGTATCGCGAACGCGAGCAGTTCGAGCAGTCGCATTTTGACTTTGCTATCTCGGCTGGCAACATGCTGGCCGTAGCTTTGGAAAGTAGTCGCGCACAAGCCAGTCTGTCCGCAGAGCACAATCGGCTGGTTCAACGTTCCGCCGATTTTTCAGAGTTGATCGGCCACTGCCCGCCGATGATGAAGCTCAAGGACCGCATCGGACGAGTGGCCAAAGCGAGCGGTTGCGCCCTGGTTCGCGGCGAGAGCGGCGTTGGTAAAGAACTCGTTTCTCGCGCCATCCATCGCCTCAGTCCGCGTAAGGATCGACCGCTGCTGTGCGTCAATTGCGCAGCGATTCCGGCCGAACTGATGGAAAGCCAATTGTTTGGTCATCGCAAAGGGGCGTTTACCAGTGCAGATCGAGATCATGACGGTTGGTTTCAACAAGCCGATACTGGTACGTTGTTCTTGGATGAAATTGGTGAACTGACCTTGGAAGGACAAGCGAAACTGCTTCGGATTCTGGAAGGGCATCCGTTCTTACCCGTGGGTGCGACCAAGGAAGTCAGCGTTGATGTGCGAGTGATCGCGGCGACGAATCGCGATCTCAAAGAATTTGTCAAAGAAAAGCGATTTCGACAAGATTTGTATTATCGACTTTCCGTGTTCGAATTGCATGTGCCTCCCTTGCGTGAACGAGGCAACGATATTCGGCTGTTGATTAATTTCTTTTTGTCACACTTTGGCGTGAAACATGGTCGTCCTGGTATGACAATCTCCGACGGCGCGCTAGAAAAGCTACTGTCGTACGATTGGCCCGGAAATGTCAGACAGTTGCGAAATGTGATCGACAGCGCTGTGGTATTGGCGGAATCTAACACATTGCGCGAAGATGATTTGGGACTGCGGTCCGTAGATGCCACCGAACGTCCCAGTAGCTTGAAGATTTCAGACTGGGAACAAAAACTGATCGAAGAAGCGTTAAAGCGAACCGACGGCACGGTCCCCGAAGCAGCCAAACTGCTAGGCATTGGTCGCGCGACCTTGTATCGCAAGCTGGATGAATACAATATTCAACGTTAGCCAGCACAACAGTCGCTAGGCCACAATGGCACATCAAGCAACCAGCATTTCTAGCGGTTTTCAAATCTGGCAATCGGAACAGCCAGTTGTTCTATCAGCGGTTGAAGCTGCTTTTCGTATTTGCGCCATTTTTGGCGAGATGACTGATACAAAGGCTGCCGCACCTGAACGGCACTCGCCGTCTTGACGGTCGTCTGTCCTTGCTGGAATTCCAGGCAATCGGGATGCCACGGCAAGTTAATATGATCTAACAGTTTTCTAATGTGATCTTCCGGAGATTCTATTAGATCTTCATACACCAAGTTATAAATCTGGCCGGGCATCACTTGATGCCAATGCTGCATGATCCGGTCATAGTGTCGATAGACTTCAGCAATCGACTCCAGCTTGGCGGTCCAAACCTGTAAGCCGTCTACATGGAAAGACTGGCAGTAGCAAGACAGGCAAACGTCGCGAGGATCGCGTTGCATGTGAATGATAGTGGCATTGGGAAACAGCATTCGAATGAAGCCGATGTTCAAGTAGTTGCCGGGCATCTTGTCCACCGTGTGGCAAACTTCTTCGCCCACGGGCTGTCCTTGATTCAATTCAACGGCTTTTTCAAAAGTACTGGATAAGTAGAGGTTGGCCGCATCCGAGACCCAGCGTTCGGTCAAATTTGGCAGTGTTTCGCGCATGGGTGTTTGGTCGCCTTTCCCAAATTCATTTCCCACCAAATCACTTATGTCGGTTAGTTCGCCCAAGCCGACAATGGCCGGATGCTGCGAAAGAATCTGTTGGGCTAAAGTGGTTCCAGATCTAGGCAGGCCAACAATGAAAATCGGTTGTGACGTATGGTGTCCGGCGTTCTGGAAGAATTCAATTCGGTGTTTGGTGAAGAATTCCGTCAAATCATCCACTCGGCGATTCCCAATTTCGCTACCAAAGCGAATACCTCGTTGCTCAAGCCCAACCAATGACGCTTCATTAGATGCGGCAAAGTGGTGAAACGCGGAATCGAAATCTTGGCTCTGTTCGCAGTGAACGGCCAAGGCCCAATGAACTCGAGCTTGGCTCTTCGGATTCTCTTTGGTACCGTCAGCCAGCACTTGTAAGTAACGCACCTGATCTGACGAAAACTGGTATTCCTTGGACCGAACAAATTCGGCGAATTGGAAGTACGTGGCGGGATGGACCGGGTTCTGTTTCCAGGACCGTTCCAGTGCCGCGATCGCTTCCGGCATGTTGCCAGTGCGTTGATAGACGTCGCTCATGTGCCGCCAGGCGATGTCGGCAGCAAAGCCCACTTGGAGAGCAGACTGAAACCAATCTATCGAGGCGTCCAATTGATTCAGCCCCAGCAGCGCCATTGCTTTTTGGAAGTGGACTGGGCCGTAGTCGGCTTGGATCTGAAGCCCGATATCGGCCGCTTGATTGGCTTCTTCATGGCGCTCCAATTTGTTTAAGATGGACGCCAGATTTCCCAAGTATTCCGGATTGGTAGGATTAAGCTGAACGGCCAAGTGGATTTGTTCAACTGCTTCTTCGGAACGCCCCTTCTGATGTGCTAACACGCCGGCTAGATGCCAGGCGTCCGCGTGTCCTGGGTTCGCTTGTAATACAGTCGCGTAACCGTTGGCGGCTGTGGTCAGATCGCCAGACTGATGTGCCTGCAATGCCGAAGAAAAGACGGTGTCTAACGAACTCATGTTTTTGCCCCCTGAATGCACTCTGCGGCTAGCCGCAACGTTTCGCTGCCGACCAATCGGCCTCTTGGCGAATTTTCGGCAGATGCATATGGCGGCCTAAAATCCGTTAGATGTAGAACGGTTGTTTTTCCGAAAACCGGAGCGATCAGAACGCAATTCCAAGGGCGAATACCTACGCTGCATGGTCCGATAGCAAAGGCGGTTAGATCCGGCGCATGGCTTCAATTCGTTCTAACACAGGCGGATGTGTATAGTACATCTTCACGTAGAACGGATGCGGCGTAAGGTTGGAAAGGTTTTCCTTCGAAAGCTTTTTCAAGGCCGAAATCAAGTGGTTGGCGGTGCCGGTCACTTGAACGGCGTAGGCGTCTGCTTCGAATTCATTCTTTCGACTCCACGCGGTCATACCCAGCGATAGAATACGAGAAATCGGTTTGAAAAGAATCGTAAAGAAGACAAAGCTACAGTAGACCGACGGCGTGGTCACTCCAAAAGCAGACGTCAACGCTTCATTCTTCATGAACTGCTTGAGCAAAAAGAAGATGATGGCCATTTGAGTGACACTTAGAACGATCTGTTGGATGATGTGCTTCTTCTTGAAGTGGCCAATTTCATGCGCCAGTACGCCCAACAGTTCTGGAACACTTTGACTATTGATCAACGTGTCATACAGCGCAATGCGTTTGTTCTTACCAAAGCCGGTAAAGAACGCATTGGCCTTGCTGGAACGACGTGAACCGTCAATGACCGAAACTTCCGCTAGTGGAAATTGACACTGTGTTGCCAAGTTTTCGATTTCCGTCTTGAGTTCGCCGTCTTCCAAGGGCGTGAACTTGTTAAACAGAGGCATAATCAAGCGCGGAGCCAAATACATCATCAACAAAGAAAACGCCGTGACCGAAAGCCATCCATACAGCCATGCGTTTTCAAATGTTTCAAATAACCAGATCAGCAGCGCCAGAATCGGGCCGCCTAACAAGATGGCCAGGACAATCGACTTGGCAAAGTCCCCAAAAAATGTGGCTAAGTTCGTTTTGTTGAAGCCAAATTTCTCTTCGATAACAAAGGTGTCGTACAGGTCGAAGGGCAAGCTAATCACCATTTGGCCAACCCATAGCAAGCCCATAAAAACAACGCCGTTGATCACTTCATTGGGCAAGTTCCAGCTTCGCACCAACGCATCCAACCAACCGAATCCACCGAACAGCCAGAATGCCAGAAAGACCACCAGTCCCACTAAGTCTTGGAACTGTCCGAACCACGTGGTCACTCGAGTATACTCTTGTGACTTGCGATATTCCGCCTCATCAAACACGCCGTGAAACTCGCCGGGAAGTTCGCTGGCTGCGGCCGATACATTCAACCAATTGGCCACAAAATCCAGGATGAACAGACCCACAACGATGATTAAAATGGCGTAAAAGTAAATATTGTATTCCATGGTTTCTGCTTCTACGGTCTTGGAGATTTGTTCGCCGTAAATTTCCTACGTCGGTTTTAAGGCGGCCCAGGTCCAGTGACGATCACTTGTCATCACCACTGAGCTTGCTGCAAATCCCAGCGGCACAATCAATTGTTGAAATTCGTCTACTGTTAATGCCGCAGCCAGTGAATCGGCAAACATTTGCTGGGCGTGTTCTGATTCGCTACCGGCATACATTTCGACAAATGTATCCAGCTCTGACTGAGATGCCGGCCGCGAAAGGTCTCGGAAAAATAGCATGCCACCCGGCTTGGTCACTCGCACCGCTTCTCGAACCGCCGATTCCGGATCAGGAAGGTGATGAATGATGCTGTTTGACATGGTGGTATCGAATTCACCGTCTTCGTAGGGCATTTTCTTGGCATCAGTTTGTTGCAGGAAAATGCGTTGCGTCAGACTAGCCAATTCCACATTCAACTTAGCAAGGTCTAGCATAGATGCTGCCATATCAACAGCCAGAATGCGGCAATCTTCGCTTCGCCGACACAATTCAATGGGAATCCGAGCCGTCCCGGTGCCCAAGTCCAAAATGTCCGAACCAACATTGCCAAACGCCAATAGATCGTCCACAAACAGACGATTCACTTCGGCGTGATCCATTTGGTCGTAGCCCGAAGCTTCTTCGTACGAATCCATGATTTCTGGTTCGAGTTGTCGTTCTAGCATGTCCGAGTCTTGCTCCTGAAGGAATGGGCATTCAGCGTTTCCATATGGTCACGCATCTTGCCCATGGGATTCCAATTCGTTGCGAACGGCCAGCGACGGCGTCCACCTCTGAATCAGCAACAAACATCCAGCCGCCAGAAGATAGCCTACCGTCCATTGTATTACTTCAAATCGAACCGACGGGTCCAGACGCCACGGCAAGAACGCTGCACTGCCGGGAAGTGGCGAATGCATGATGCCAAACAGCGTGGCAATACTGGCAATGGCCAAATAAATGGAAGCGACGGACAGCTTGCGATCCAAGATGGCAGCCGTGCTGGAGGCCCACAGCAAACTAGTCACAATAAATCCGCTGGACAACATGCGAACCACTTGGATTTCATGCGTCAGTTTTTCACTCAACGCTAAACCGCGGTGTTCGCCCAACACTTGATCCACAAAAATCAATGCCAGATAGGCCAATGCCGGCACGCACGCAATGGCCACAGCCGGATAGTGCTGCCACTTGGTGCTGTGGAAGCTTTGAGCCGTAATCTCCAGACCGATAAACACCAAAATCGGAAACACAGCTGGCTTGGGAACAATCACATACAGCAGGCCGAAAAAACCAAAGACGCCTGCGGCACCCACAAATAAGGCCGTGGCCAGCACATAGGCTGCTCGACCTCCCATCGCTTTGTACGCCGGATGGCCAATATACGGCGTCGTTTGAATCACGCCTCCGCAAAGACTCGCCACCAGCGTAGCAAACGCCTCCACCGCGATGACTCGCCCGGTATCAAATTCGTCCCCGGCGGCTGCGGCACTTTCCGTGCAATCAATTCCACCAACCACCGTGGCTAAGGCAAACGGAATCACAATGGGCAAGTAATGGAACGAATCGAACAGCACCTTCGTCCATTCGAATCGAAACACACTGGTCCACTCCAACGGCAACAGCGACTCGCGAGGATCAATTCCCGTTGGTGCCACATGAATCCAGCCCATAAAGGCCATTAAGTGGTAAATCCCACCGGCCACCAGCAACGCGCCAAGAGCACCGGGAATTCGCCGAGGAAGTGGGATGCGGCCTACCAGTGTCGTCAGAATGATGGCAAGTGCAATCAGTCCCGGGACAGGTGCATGCATGGTTTCGACCAGCGGCAAGAAGCTGATCAAAACTAATGCAATGGCGGCCAAAGACCCTAGTAGACCGGCTCGAGGAACCACGGTTCGAACCAGGTTCGAAAAAAATGCGCAAACGAATTTGAACAAACCGCTGACGAAAATCGAACAGATTCCAATGTGCCAAGCATAGGTAGCAGCTTCGAATTCGCTCATCGACGCTTTCGCACCGACGAATGCGGGGCCTAGGACAAAAAAGACCATTCCAAAGGTGCTGGGCGTGTCTAATCCCAGCGGCATCGCCGTAATATTGCTACGACCAGCACGTTTCGCCAGGGCAAGGGCCATCCAAAAAAACAGCAAATCGCCGACAAGCACCCCAATCGCGGTACCTGGAACCATGTAACGGATTGCAAAGGTTGCAGGAAACTGGAAGACGCCGGCTAGCAAGCCGACCGTTAGCAGAAGATCGGCAACGTTATCTAACATCAAGCCAAAAAAGGCGTTAACGTCACCGGCGGCGGCCCATTGGTACTTTTTCTTCGACACTTTGACCTGATTGGCATGGGGGTTGCTTTTGTAGGTCATACAACGAGTGTAGTCTGCCGCAAAATTGATCTCGTCACCAGCGGAACACTCGACCAGAAATCCAGGGAAACGATTTTCACCTAGCTGGTCGTGTCTAACAATGGGACGAAGTTGGCAAAGCGGCTGATTTTTCTCGAACCCTTTTTTCATGGATTCGTAGAACGATGAGCACGACAATCGCTAAGACCAGACGCAAGAAACAGAACGTGAACCAACCTACTGACGAACAGTTGTTGCTGGAATACAAACAGACGGGCAACCGAGATCTGTTCGCCAAGCTGGTATCACGTTATGAACACGAACTGTTCAATTACCTCCATCGCTATACCGGTTCTGCCGAAATGGCCGAGGACGCGTTTCAAGCTGCCTTTTTGCAGATTCACTTGAAATGCGAACAGTTTGAAGAAGGGCGTCGGTTCCGACCATGGATGTATGCCATTGCCACGAACCAAGCGATTGACGGGCAGCGTAGAAACAAGAGACATCGTATTGCCAGTTTGGACCAGATCAATTCGCGACATGACGATGAATCTGGTTCGCTGATGGATATGCTGGTCAGTCCGGAAGCTAGTCCGTTTGATGTGGTGGATTCTCGCGAGAATCAAGAATGGATTCGCAATCAGCTGGCAGATTTGCCAGACCATTTGCGTTCCGTCATTGGGCTAGTTTACTTTGAAGGGCTCAAGTATCGTGAAGCAGCCGATGTCTTGGACATACCAGTGGGAACAGTCAAAAGCAGACTGCATGCGGCTGTACTCAAATTGAACGAAGCTTGGCAATCGAATCAAATTCAGAGAAACTGATCCATGCAAGACGATCTCGTTGGTTTTCTAGTTGGTGCGTTGGATGCGGAGGAGCACGCGGACATCAAGCGAAAGCTGGAGCTGGACGCGGAGCTACAGAAACAACTAGCGGAAGTCGAAAAAAAATTGGCCCCTCTGGCTCTGGCGGAAACGCCGGTAACGCCTCCAGAAGGCCTGTCGAACCGAACCTTGTCCTTTGTCTTTGACCACGTCAACGCGGCCGGTGTCGAAGGGCATGTGGACGCCAAGAATCGAGTAAATTCGCCGGCGTATTATGAACGTCTTGCCAGCGAATCTTCCGAATGGAGCTTTTCTGATTTTGTTGTCGCGGCCGGCATTTGCTTGGCCGCTGCTTGTTTGTTCTTCCCGGCTTTGATCAATGGTCGCTATCAGTCTCATCTGACTCACTGCCAAAATAACATGCGTCAAATCGGCGTCGCACTCAATGATTACAGCATGAATCATGGTCGAGGTTACCTGCCAACCATTCCGGCCAGCGGCAACATGGCAGCCGCCGGTAGTTATGCGGTGATGTTGCAAGACAAGGGATTGATCCAAGATCGTCAAGTTTTTAACTGCCCTTCGCGAGGCAAGCAGATTTTGGTCAAGATTTCCGGCCACGAACTGAATGAAGCTCAAGGTTCAAGACTAATCACTTTGCAGCAGCAAATGGGCGGCGATTACGCCTACACGCTGGGCTACCTGGACCAGAATGGCAAGCTGAAAGGTATTAAGAACCAGAGCCGTCCTCGTTACGTCGTTTTAGCAGACGCTCCCTTGGGCAACGCAGCGCGAGGTGACTTTAGCGTGCATGGACGAGGCCAGAACGTGCTGTTCGAAGATGGACATGCGGCGTTTCTAGCGACACGACTTCGTCCCGGTTCGGAAGGTGATGACTTCTTTGTGAACGATCAGGGCATGGTCGAAGCGGGCATGCATGAAAATGATTCGGTCTTGGCCCCCAGTGCAACGCCGCCTATCGTATTCATCAAAGCCGCTCACTAAACGAATCAACGCTGTTGCTCGCAACCGATGGGTGTCGTTGCTTCTCGTGGCTAACTACGCGCGTTCATGTCTGACAAACCCACATGAGGCAATGATGAAACGCGAAACGTGACGGACGGCGTTCCTCAGCAGAAGCAATCTGTTTAGGATTGCGGCGAATCCTTGCCGGGTAGTTGAATGCCCATCGCTTTCATCAGTTTCTGCATGTCTTCCCAAACATACTTTTTGGACGATGGATTGCGCAGCAAATAGGCCGGGTGATACGTCACCATCACTTTGGCGCCTTTGTAGTCGTGCAATTTGCCTCGTAGCCGTCCCACGGACAACTTGGTTTCCAGCAGCGCGGACGTGGCTACGCCGCCCAGGCAACAGATGAATTCGGGCTGAAGGACCTCTAGTTGCCTTTCAAAAAAAGGACGGCAGTGGGACACTTCATCCGGCGCGGGATTGCGGTTTCCGGGCGGGCGACATTTGACCACATTCAAAATGTAGACGTCTTCGCGTTGCATGGTGCACGCTTGTATTATTTTGTTCAGCAGCTGGCCGGCCGCGCCGACGAAGGGTTCGCCCTGTTTATCTTCATCGGCGCCGGGCCCTTCGCCAAAAAAGCATAACCGAGGCATCACGTTGCCCACGCCAAAGACGGTTTGAGTTCGATTCGAACTAAGAATCGGACATTTTTCGCACGCCTTCACTTCCTGGTCGATTTCGGCCAGCAACCGAATTCGGCTTTCTCGATCTACCGAAGACGTTTGCCACGAATCATGCGCCAGCGCAGACAGGTTCGCTTGGACTTGCCCTGTCGCAACGCCGGAAGAAGTGGCAGTAGCACTGGCGGAAACGGGAACGGCCGGTGCGGTGTCGGTCGGCTTGCGAACTGTCGGTCGTGGTGCTTCTGCCGCCGGCACTGACTTGGGCGGAACGGCTGTGGTGACGACGTTTTCTTTGTCGACAAGCGTTTGCCACAATGCGGGATCGATGCGAGGTCCTTGCTGCACTCCCGATCGAACTAGGCTTTCTAACTGTTGTCGAAGAGCGATACGTAGCGTGGTGGAATCCATCTTTAGCCTCGAAGGTGATCGGCACCGAGTCGTGAAATCGGTTAAACTAGGTCCCTCGCAGATCGTCCGATCCTAGTAGCCCGAAACGTAAGTGAGGGAAAAACGGGAACTCCGTGGTCTGTCGCTCACGCTTTTGAAGTTTCGCATTCGCGTTTTCCGGCGGAATTTCTTAGCCCGACACGTTGGAGCGTTAGCGAGTGACCAAAGAAACATCTAATTTTTTCCCTCGCTTACGTTTCGGGCTATGCTCGCTTACGTTTCGGGCTATGAAAAAGCAACTTCAAAATTGACGCTATACGCTAGGGTTACGGCATTGCGACAAAACGCGGCAACTGTCTAACAAACACGCATCCTAAAAGACAACGAGGCGATATTCCATGCCCATTCGATTGATCTGGTTCATTCTTTTTGGGGCCGGCGGTTTAACGGCGTTCGCAGTGGCTGAAGATTCGCCCCAACGGCCCAACATTATTTTTATTCTTTCCGACGATATCGCTCAGGGAGATCTTGGCTGTTACGGACAAAAGCTGATTCAAACTCCGCACTTGGACCGCATGGCCGCCGAAGGAACTCGATATCTGCAAGCGTATTGCGGCACCAGTGTTTGTGCTCCTTCGCGCAGTTCGCTCATGACTGGCCTGCATATGGGGCACTGCCCGATTCGAGCGAACCGAGAAATCCAGCCCGAAGGACAGATGCCTTTGCCCGCTGGTACTGTCACCATTGCTAAGATCTTGCAAGACGCAGGTTACGCCACAGCGTGTACGGGCAAATGGGGCATGGGCATGTTTGATACTTCGGGCAGCCCGTTCAAAGTGGGCATGGATCACTTCTTTGGCTACAACTGCCAGCGACACGCCCATTCTTACTTTCCGACGTATCTGTACAACGATGATCAACGCATGGAACTGGACGGCAAGACGTACGCGCAAGAACTGATTCAGAACAATACGTTAGATTGGATTCGGTCTGTGAAAGATCAGCCGTTTTTTCTGTTTTATGCCGTGACGCTGCCACACGGAAAGTATGAAATTGATCAGCTGGGTCAATATGCCGACAAACCGTGGACACCCAAACAGAAAACCTATGCGGCCATGATCAGTCGCTTGGACAGTGATGTGGGCGAAATCTTGCAGCTGCTGAAAGAATTGAACATTGATGAACAGACGTTGGTGATTTTTTCTGGTGACAACGGTTCGTCATTCGCGCCGAAGTCCGAAATTGGTCGGCACTTTGACCAGACGTTGGGCGGCAAGCTGCGTGGCTTCAAACGAGGCATGTATGAAGGAGCCTTGCGCCAAGCTGCCATCAGTCGCTGGCCTGGCAAGGTGCCAGCGGGACGAGTATCGGATGAACCGTGGGCGTTTTGGGATTTCCTGCCCACCGCTGCAGAATTGGCGGGCGCAAAATTGCCCGCAGGCTATCAGCCAGATGGTCATTCGCTTGTTCCTTATTTGCAAGGCGGACCGGCTCCGCGTCGAGACTACTTTTATTGGGAACTGCACGAACGGAGTAATGGCTTTATCCAAGCGATTCGTTTTGGCGATTGGAAGGCGGTTCGCAACGGTCCCGACAAACCGATCGAATTGTATGAACTGGCCAGCGACGTCGCGGAATCGAAGAATGTGGCCGATTCGCAGACTGACTTGGTCGAAAAAGCAGAACGCTTGATGCAGAAAGCTCGCACGGAAGACCCGAATTGGCCGGCCGTGGCCAAGTCGAGACGTTCGCAGCGCTAGTTGAATTGTTTTCCTGCTGGTTGTAGCGAACCGAGTTTGCCGTCTGGCCTTGATGCGGAACAATAAGGATTCGTCAACTTGTCCAGACAATGAACGTGAAGAGGACGCTACGGATTTTTCGCGTTTGCATTGACGTTTGGCAGTTCAACCGTTTCCATGTTATGCAGCGAAGTGGTGTTGGTGACGGCGCCGCCCAGTTTCCGGACGCGTTCGTCAGGATCTCGGACGGCTCGGGCGACAAAGAACCACAGCAACAGAATCACCGACGTCAGCACGCCCAGCGCGAACAGGCCCAATTTAAACAGCCAATCCCCCAACTGTTTCACTGGCGCAATGGCCGAGCGCAACTCTTCTTGGACCAGCACCACTAGCCCGGTTTCAATCTGTTCGATTTCATCGTCTGCCGTGCGGCGGTCCAAAGCAACGACTCGTTTGGCCGCGATCCATGCATGCTGAAAGTCGCCGCCTTGCGGATGCTGTCCCAAAGGGTCTTGGTACGGTTGATCCGGATCCCAATGGTCCAAGTCAACTCGATAACGAACGTCTTCGCTGAATTCGTCCGGAAGTTTAGCTTGCGCGTCGAATGCTGCGTCCGAGTGAGTAGACCGCCGCGTCAGCGAAGCACCTAGAATTTCTGAAAACAACGGATGCTGCAAAATGACACCTCGCCGATCACTGGTTCGGCCTTCTACCAAGACGTTGAAGCGCCGTTTGCTTTGTTCTTGGCCCAGCAATTCACCCAGTCGGCCCAATTCGACAGTCAGGGCAGCAATGCCAGAAAATTCTCCGTCAATGTAGATAGGTGATGACACCGCCACTTTCCAAGCGTTGGTCGCAGAACTTTTGAATTCGGCTGACAAATAGGTGTCAGTAATGTGCTGGTCGGCGGCAACTTGAGTACCGGCCGGTAGGTCATCCGGCAATCCGCTGAAGTAACTTCGATAGGCAAAGTGACCACCGACGGGTGATTCGTCGGCCGGCGTATCAAAAACGGCTGCCAAATGGACGCCGCGTTCATTGGTCACAAACCAGCTGGCGATTTCGGGGCGAACCGATTCTTTGAGGCGATTCTCTACTAGAGTCGCCAACGCTTGGCGAGCCGGATGATGTGTCATCAGTTGACGGAGCGAATGGCGTTCTGAATCGGATAGATTCGGATCCACGAGCTTGGTTTGTAGTTCGGCAATTTCCGATTTGAGTTTGCTGACTTCCGCACGAACTTCAGGCATATTCGCAAATTCTTCCGTCAGACGAAAATAACCTTCAATCCGCCTAGCGACCGCTTCGGCCACAAAATCGGCAGCAAATCCGTTGCTCTCTTTGGCACTTAAGAACAACATCCGATTGGAATCCTCAACCGCCCGAGAATATCCTCGCCAACCAAACGTCAGCGCCACCAGCAAGAACAGAAGTGGCCCCAGCAAACCCAGGATCAGCAACGGCCGGCGGTCTCGTTCTGCATCACGACGCATCAGCGCATCCAGCACACTCTGGACGTTGGCATAACGTTGCTCTGGATCAATAACCAAACAGCGATCGATGATTTGAGCTAGCGACCGATCCATGCCTCGCAGTTTGGCATGCCTGGACGGTGCAGCCGACCGAGCCAAGAATTCTCGGTAACGCACCAGCCGATCTTCCAAGTGCGGTTGCGAATCAATCTCGGACACAGCGTTGTCACTGCGATGCGGCGCTTCGCCGGTCAACATGCAATAGAACAAAGCGCCCAACGCATAGACATCCCAACGAGCGTCCGGGACGGCTTCCAATGAAGCTTGTTCGGGCGCCATATAGAACAGCGTGCCGAGTGCTGGAGATTGTTCGTGCGAAAGTCTTGATTGGCCGAAGTCGGCGAGACGAGGTTTATTGTCTTGATCCAACAAGACGTTGGCCGGCTTCAGGTCGCAATGCAAAACACCCTTGTTGTGCGAATGGAGCAATCCGGTGACCACTTCGCGAAACAGCTCTACCGCTTCGCCCACCGGCATCGGACCGTTGCGACGCAAGTGGTCTTCCAGCGACCCGTTTTCGATGAACTCCATGACGTAGTAAGGCGGATCGGCATCCCAACCAACGTCCAGCAGCTGGACGACATACCGGTCGGCAGACAGGAAAACCAGTTTTTCTACTTCGCCTTTTAGCAAGCCTAAATCCAAGCCTGACCGATGCGTGTAGAACTTGATGGCAACTTGGCGGCCGGTGTTCTGATCCAAGGCCACCCAAACTTCTCCGTACGCGCCGGAACCGAGAAACCGTCGAGTTTGGTAGCCGGGAATGTCGGCCGGCGGCTGCGAACGCTGACGACTCAAGTCCTTGGACTTGATCTTTTGTTCAGTCGATTGTTGTTGCGTTCGTTCCGAATCCATGACCGAATTTCTTTTTTGGCTGAACGTTCCATCACGAGGAGCAGCGGTGCGTCACGTCAAACTTGCTTTGCCTGCCGAAACGACGCAGAAGGCAAAGTACAGACGATTCTGCTATCCTAGCAAAGCAGCGGTTAGGTGCAACGAGCCCATGCGGTATGGGTTGTTCGATGACAAAAACGAACCAAACTGAGTGCTTTGTCCATGATAGCTTCCTTGCCTTTTTTCTGGCGCATGATTCGAATGAACGCGGTGATGCTTACTACGCTTTGGGTGGTATTCGGTTCGCCATTGCTTGGACAAACACCGGCCGAAAAGGCGGGTCTGCCGTCGTTGGAGTTACAGGAGTTTCGACCGAAGTCGATGCTGCAGGTTCCGCAGACGCATTTGACCCATGCCAAATTCCCGGTGGTGGATGTGCATACGCATTTGGATTACCGGCTGAAGAGTTCTCGCGAACGGTTGGATGAATTCGTCAAGTTGATGGATCGCAATCAAATTGCGTTGTGTGTCAGTTTGGACGCGAAGCTGGGAGACGAACTGACCGAACATAAGACCTACCTGTTCGAAAAATACGAAAACCGATTTCTGTTCTTTGTGCACATCGATTGGCAGGGCGGCGGCGCCGCCGATCAGCCCGAAACGTGGGATTGTCAGCGAGAAGATTTTGTGCGGCGAACGGTGTTGGCATTGCGTTTGGCCAAGCAACAAGGTGCTCAAGGGTTGAAGCTGTTCAAGCAGTTTGGCCTGGGCTACAAGAACGCAGATGGTTCGTTATTGAAGATTGACGATGCACGTTGGGATCCCATCTGGCAAACATGCGGAGCATTGGGCATGCCGGTGTTGATGCATACGGCCGATCCGGCAGCGTTCTTCTTGCCCATCGACAAGACGAACGAACGCTGGGAAGAATTGAGTCGGCATCCGGATTGGAGCTTTCACAGGCCAGAGCTTCCTTCACGAGCCGAATTGCTGGCGGCGCGAAATCGAATCATTCAACGGCATCCGGAAACGACCTTCATTGGAGCCCATGTGGCGAATTGCGCGGAAGACCTGCAACAGGTTTCCGGTTGGCTAGATCAATATCCGAATCTATACGTAGAAATTGCGTCGCGAATTTCTGAACTCGGACGACAACCCTATTCGGCCAAGCGTTTTTTTCTGGCGTACCAGGATCGCATCTTGTTTGGCACGGACGGGCCGTGGCCAGAAGAACGCTATGGACTCTATTGGCGATTCCTGGAAACAGAGGACGAATATTTTCGGTATTCGGAGAAGCCATTTCCTCCGCAAGGATTTTGGCAAATATACGGGTTAGGGCTACCTGACCAGATCCTACGAAAGATTTATTTCGAAAATGCGGCTCGGGTCATTCCTGGCGTCCGGGAAAAGTTGGCAGATTCAGTCGAATAGTCCGGCTGGTTCGGTCGAACAATCGAAAGCGCAAGTGACGTTGACAGCGCAAAACTGTTCACTTCCTACGCCGCAGACTGCAGCATGAACTAGATTTCATGGTGTGGAGCGATGGAACGAGCAGAAAAGTGGTCGTAATTATCGCTACGACCATTAGACCTGAACTCGCGAATTCTCTACATTGAAGTGAGATGGATCTACGGACCGCTGGCCTGGAAATGGGCTGGAACGAGTCCGCTTCACTAGACGTCGCGGACAGCAGCGGTCGCCCTCGATTCCAACAGAATCGGTCTCGATTCAATCCGAAGAATGTAGTGTTTGCCAAAGGAAAACTGTCCCGTGAACATCGTGATTGCCAGTAGTGAAGTTGTTCCCTTCGCCAAAACGGGCGGCTTGGCCGACGTCTGCGGTTCGCTGCCCATCGAGATTGCTAAGTTAGGACACCGTCCATTTGTGTTCTTGCCCGCTTTTCGGCAAGCAAAAGAGTCGGGACAACCGTTGTCGGACACGCATGTAAAGCTTGAAATTCCAATCGGCAGTCGAATTGTTTCCGGACGCATTTTGCAAAGTGTTTTGCCGGGCAGCAATGTTCCTGTGTATTTGATTGAACAAGACGAATACTTCGATCGCAAAGAACTGTATCGCGAATCGGGCGAAGATTACAAAGACAACTGTGAACGGTTTGTGTTCTTTTGCCGAGCCGTATTAGAAGCCATTCGCCTATTGGACCTGGACATTGACCTCATTCATTGCAACGACTGGCAAACCGGCCTCATACCTGCCTATCTAAAGATTGAATATGAAAACGCGCCTGGCTACGAGAACATGGCGTCGTTAATGACCATCCACAATATGGCCTACCAAGGTCAGTTCTGGCACTGGGACATGTTATTGACCGGCATTGATTGGAAGTTTTTCAATTGGCACCAAATGGAGTTTTACGGCAAGCTAAATCTGCTGAAGACCGGGTTGGTTTTCTGCGATTCAATCAACACCGTTAGTCCCACTTACGCCAAAGAAATTCAGTCTGCTCCGTTGGGTTGCGGGTTGGAAGAAGTGCTGTCTTGTCGTCGAGATGTCTTGTCGGGCATTATCAACGGCGTGAACTACGACGTGTGGAGTCCCGAAAACGATCCGTATCTGAACGAACGCTTCAGTGCCGACAATTGGCAAGCCGGCAAAGCTTCGGCCAAGCGACTGGTGCAATCCGAATTGGGATTGCCAGAAATTGAAAACGCACCTTTGATTGGCATCGTCGGACGCTTGGCAGACCAGAAGGGATTTGATCTGATCGCTCCGGTGATGGAGCAATGGCTGAAGAATCATGATGTGCAGTGGGCCGTGTTGGGCACAGGAGAAGCGCAATACCATCACCTGCTGGAACAACTGGCCGCTCGCTTCCCCGGAAAACTAGCGGTTCGACTGGAGTTTTCGGATCGAACCGCTCATCTGATCGAAGCTGGTTCGGATATCTTCTTGATGCCCAGTCGTTACGAACCTTGTGGTTTGAATCAGCTGTACAGTTTGCGTTATGGCACGGTTCCCGTGGTCCATGCAACAGGTGGATTGGTCGACACGATTGCCGACACCAACGGTGAAAATTTGGCTCAGAATCGAGCGACCGGGTTCGTGTTTGACATGTATAAGCCGGCGTCGTTGGAGAGTGCTTTGATGCGAGCTTGTGATACGTATCGAAACGACAAAAGCACTTGGTCACAACTGATCAACACGGGCATGCGTCAAGATTGGTCGTGGCAAACCAGTGCCCAGAAATACGTCGATCTATACGAATTGACCATTCAGCGAGCGAACCAGGCGGTCTGTGCTTGAGCAACGCCAACATCCGCTGACCGGACAATGGATTGTCATTGCGTCGGATCGATCGGGACGCCCAAACGATTTCCTTCGTCCCAATCCACTCGACGCATCGACGGTCGATGGCCAACTAAAGGTAGACGCAGCCGTTCGGTCCAGCTGTCCGTTTTGCTGCGGCAATGAAGCGGAAACGCCCACGGCTGTCTTGCAGGT
>JAGQOZ010000678.1 GCA_020426955.1 Planctomycetales bacterium | reverse complement strand
GAGTATCTTCTGCATACAGCTGCCAGCAATGCCGTCATAGCGTCTGCAAAAACGCTAAAAGCCGGTCAACTTCATCCGTTGTGTTGTAGTGCACCAAACCAACTCGGACCATTCCCTCTGGTTCCACACCGATCGTTTCGGTTAACGGCAATGCGTAGTAATTTCCGTGCCAGACAAAAATCCCGGCGTCACCGCAGCGCTTCGCCACTTCAGCAGAAGAGAGCCGGTCGTGCGTAAACGCGACAGTTGGCAAACGCTGATCCATTCGACTGGCATCGGTGATTCCATAGACGCGCAGGTGCGAATTCGATAATAGGCCGTTCAATAAACGAGCGAACAAGTTCATTTCGTATTGACGAATGGAGTCGAACGCCACATCCAATCGCTGGGGCCGGTTCGCCGCATCACCTGGTCCAGCCAATTCCGCCAAATAGTCAATGGCCGCTTTCGTCCCGGCAATGCATTCATGATTCTGCGTGCCGGTCATCCATCGACCGGGCAAGTCATTCGGCGCAGGTCGCAGTTTGTACGGGACCAATTCTTCCAACAGTGCCTTGCGACCATACATGATTCCCACATGCGGCCCGAAGAATTTGTAAGCACTACAGAGAAGGAAATCACAGTCCCAAGTCTGTACCGCAATGCGATCATGCGGACCGTAGTGCACCGCGTCCAAAACGCTGATCGCTCCAACTTCACTGGCCCAGCTGCAAATCTGTTGAACTGGATTCTTGCTGCCAACCGCATTGGACGCGCAGCCCACGGCAATCAGCCTAGTCTTATCTGATAGCTTGCTTCGCAGATCTTCCAAATCCAGCGTGCAATCTTCCGGATGAATATCGACATAACGTACGGTGACATCCGCGTCCGCCGCCGCGGTGACCCACGGAGTGAAATTGGCGTCGTGTTCCAGACGAGTGACCATGATTTCGTCGCCCGGTTGCCAGGTGCGCGCGAGTGCTCGAGACAAGGCAAAGTTCAAACTGGTCATGTTCGCGCCAAACGCAATGCAATCTCCACTGGCAGCACCGACAAAATCGGCCGCCGCTTGATGGCATTCGTCCAACAACACATCACTTTCATGACTGGTGGCAAAGTGGCCTCCGTGGTTCGCATTGCAATGGCGCAAGTAATCGCCAATCGCCTGGATCACTCGTTCCGGAACCTGAGTCCCAGCCGGTCCATCAAAATAGACGGCGGGTTGACCGTTGACCTGTTTGGCGAGTGCCGGGAATTGGGAACGAAGCCGAGCGATCGTATTCGAATCGAACATATATTGGATTTCTAGCGTTAGGCGTTCTTAATGCTTGAAGCGTCTGCGAGCAAAACTGCGTGTGGCGAAGTTCCATTCGCTTGCGTTTCGTGTGTTGCGAGACGCACACGCAAAGTGCGCAACTTCCAACTACGGATCGGATGGGGACCGAAGTTGGAATTCGATATACATGACTTCGGGAATCTGGCTGACGTCCGACTGCGGTTGGTTCGCGTTCAAGTCGACTTCAAACGGCCGTCGAAGGGAATTGCCGGCAACATCTTCCAATTCCGTTCCAATGGCCAAGCGATAATCTCCCGGCAACCAATCTTGATCAGGCGAAAACGTCCATTTGGTTTCTGCATCCGAAATGGTGATGCGACCGGAAATCGGCTGCTGATTCCGTTCCACCGAGATCACTCGTTCCAACAATCCTTGGTCCAATGTT
Organism: Planctomycetales bacterium; assembly: GCA_020426955.1. Classification (GTDB taxonomy): domain Bacteria; phylum Planctomycetota; class Planctomycetia; order Pirellulales; family Pirellulaceae; genus JAGQOZ01. The sequence continues at coordinate 1,359 of JAGQOZ010000678.1, read as the reverse complement.
TCATTCAATTCGATCCACAGTGGTTGGTTCGAATCGACGACGGGCGAATGAATGGTCCAGCGTTGCGGCGTTGGCTGCGACGTATCTGGCCGAGTGACTTGAAACGACTTGTGATGCGGCTTGCCCAAGGCGTTTCCCGATGCGTCCTTCCAGGTTTCGCGAATCTCCAGCGTATAGGTCTTGCCGGACTGAAGTATGGTGCCTTCCTGTTCGCGAGGTTTCAAACCCTGTTTGATCCGACCGGGATCCAGCAGCAGTGTCAGCCGAGTGCCGCTGGTGTCCCACAGCTCTTCTGCCAATTCCACAAACGGTAAATCGACCGGTTGTTGGTCTTCATTCAGCAACCGAATCTGACGATAAATGTCGCCTTGTTGCATCGGCGCAGAAAAATGCACGTAAATGCGCAACAGGTTTTCCGGCAGCTGAACGCCGCTGGGATAGATGGCTTTCACGGTGGTGATGGGAACGTTTGGCCGAGCAATCGTGAACTCGTGCCTCGCCGTTGTTTCGCCCAATTGCACTGCCACACCATATTCAATGCCCGGACGGAACGGAAACTGCGGTTCGAACACAAGCAACGGACCGTCGATTCGCCAAGATCCCAGCATGGCAATGTCGGGCGTGGTCTGAACAAAGACTTTGATGGCCTGCATATCGGCGCGAACTAAGTCTTGCAATTGCGCATCGGACAATCCGTCCACTTGCACCACAAACCGATCGTTTCGCAATACATGCGAAATCTGGCACGCCGTGGCGTCAACCGTCGTGTCTTCGGCCGTAAGGTGCCCCAGGCCAAGGCACGCAACAAAAACAAAACGAACAAGGCTCGCATGGACGAGCGACTTGTTCGTGAGAAAGTCATGTGGCAAAGGCATAAGGATTACGGCAATTCCACCGTTTGCAGATCTTTGCCGGCCTCGCTGGAAACCAACACAATAGCGTGCTTTTCGTCCAGTTTGTCCAGCTGCTCCACTCCGGTCATGCCTTCAATCGTGTCGTACTTCAGACCAGCCGTTCCGCCACCATCAACGCGATCGGTAATGGGCTCTACATTTTGAATGTCGTCCGTGGCAATCTTCATGACACCTCGAGCATTATTCGCCAGTAGCAAGTAATTCTTGCCTTCCTTCTTGTACACAATCATGTCGATGGGCCGATTCCGGTTTCCCAGTTCTGCCACGGTGGTGCCTAGAACTTTTTCACCTTTCGTGAGATCGGAAATGGGGAACTTGACCAGCGGCGTGCAGGTGTAAGCTGCCAACAGATGAGGTTGATCGTCAATCATGAACGGGACGAAGGTACGAACGGGAGAACGAGTTTCATACGCACCGTGTGCGCCGTGATAAATTTCCACGGCTG
>JAGQOZ010000677.1 GCA_020426955.1 Planctomycetales bacterium | reverse complement strand
ATACCCCACCAGCTCCGGCCAACGATTTTGCCAATGTTGATTACGAACGTCGATTTTCAGCAAGACTTCCACCGGCACGACCGGACCGACGTGTTGTTCGAACCAATCGTAGTCCTGCAAAATGCGACTATCGGACGCAAACAGCGTTTCAATTCGCACGGAAGAATTGAGTTGCTGCATGCCGAAGACTGCGGCCACCATCGTCACCAAAGAAACAGCGATGACCGGTAGCTTTATCGTTGCTAAACGCTGCGTGATGGGTGACCACAGGGTTTGAGTTGATTCAACTGGTGTGTGCGAAGTCGAGCGAGCTGAAGACGTGAAACGAGCCAACAAGGCGGGAACGGCGACTAGCAAAATGGCGGTCGTTAGTAGCACGCCCGCGGCTGAAAAGGCTCCAAATTGTCGAATTGGTTCCAGGTCACTGACCAGCAAAGACGCCATGCCAATCGCGGTGGTGGCTGACGAAAGAACGCACGGCAACCAGCCAATTTGCAGTGTTCGTTCAGCGGCGACGGTCGCGTGCGAAGTGCGGATCGATTCGCGAAAATAATTCACCAAATGGATTCCGCCCGCCAGCGAAAGGACTTGGATCAGCGGAGGTAGCACGACCAACAGCGCTGAAATCGATTCGCCACATGCCGAAACCAAAGCCATCGTTACCAGTTGGCAATAGACGGAAACCGCAAACACCAACAGCGATTCGCGCCACGATCGCAAACAAACAATAGCCAATACCAACACCACCGCAGTGGAAATAGGCGCCAAAGATTGCACCGTGGCTTGGCTGGCTAGATCGGCGGACAAGCCGTCTATGATCGGCCCCACCAGATGTTGCTGTTCGGCTGGAACTCCGGTTCGTTTGGTGATGACGTCCTGAATCTTGGGCAACAAAGCAGCTCGTTCCAGCACGCCCGAAGGCGTAAACGCGATAACCACGCAGGTTGTTTGGCGATCAGGACCAATCAGGATTCCATCGAGTCGTTGAACGGCTTGTTCGGAAGTAACGCCAGATCGAGTTAATTGTTGAACCGCATGTCGCCCCGATTCAATTCGATCAAAAAGCCAATTCCCCGCTTGATAAAAATCGGTGTTCGAATGGAGGTCGGCGACCACTTGATCCAATTCGGGTAGGTCCACATGGCAGCCATTCCAGCTGACCAGCAGGATGTCTCCCGATCCAAAGGCTTGGACAAATTCGTGATATCGCTTCTGGACGGGATCATCGGCCGATGCCCATTCCAGCGGCACGTTGACCGCTCCCTTGAGCGCTTTGGCTGCTTCGAACCCAACGGCCGGCATCAACAGAACGGCGTAAATCCACAACAGGCGATAACGTCGATGCTGCATGACGTTTGACGAAGGCTCACGCCGCTTTTCGAATAGAAGGAGACGAATTCACTACCAACGATTTTGGCATTGTAACGTCTTGGTCTGAATTTGACCGGACGATTCGGCCCAGTCGACCTGGGAAAAAAGGATAACCCGAAACTTGCGATTGATAAATTCGATAGGCATTACCCGAATAAAACGCGAGGCGTTCATCCTTCAAGTAACTGCCTACAAAAATATAAATCGTCCACACCGAGGTCAACAACGCGTGATCCAGCGTCATGTTGGGCGTGAACCAAATCAGGCCCAGAAAGCTGAGATAGATGGGGTGTCGCAAGATTCGGTAGAGACTATTTGTAGGGAAATTTCGTCGCGGCGGAGCGACCTTGCGCAGCCAGTACCACCAGGGAGTCAGACCGGTTTGATATCCCAAGCCGGAAAGCTGCAGGCTGTAGAATAACATGGCCCAAGAAGTCCAAAACGCGATGCGCATTCCTAGACGAGCGGTCCCGTGCAGTTCCCAGATGGCGGTTTGTGAACTTTGCCACGCCCAAAAGACCAAGCCCAAGCCGGCGCAGGTAACTAAACAAAAAAACAGTCCATACCATTCGTTCTTGATCCAACGCCGAGTCAACTGACGTTTGACGGCTGGGTGCAGTAGTAGGCTGTGTACAATGGCAAACTGCAAAGCCAGCAGTGTGTCTATCACAATCCAGTTTGGCGAACGACGCTGGACTCCGTTGGCCAAGTAGTCATACAAATACACAACGGTTGTGATAAACACCAGGTGCGTGGCGATCCCTAGAAAAATTCCGAATGCACGAACCAGTGCGCTGTCAGTTGAAGATGACAAATTCGCTGATGTGGATATGGTTGTCATGACAGTAATTTTCGTGTGGCGACAACAGGCATGTAAGAATCGCTGGACGGTGCGACCAGGTTCGTTTCGCGTTTATTCTGTGCGATCACGGTTCGTGCGTTTGAGGTTTTTCGGCTACAAAACAGCCGTACTGCATGGCTCCTGATTGGTAAGCGTTCAAGATGGTATCAAAGCGGTCCAGGAACATCACGGCGTCGGCATCAATCCAAGGTGCCAGCCGACGGACGCCCGACCGAGCGACTCGTTGCCGACAGATTTCCCACGTCCGCATCACTTTGGACGTCCAATCGTGTTGTTCGGTCACTTGCAGTCCGGCAGCTTCAAACCAATGCCGATAGTCATTCATCGTACCCAGCGACGGACAGAAGAACCCTTCGCACACGTCGATCACTTGCTGCGTACGAACTTGGTCATCTTGAGTGGCACCTGCTAACCACGCGCAAATAGCAATGCGACCGCCCGGTCGCAGCCATGTAGCGGCTTTAGCGAAGAACGCGGCCTTGTCGAACAAATGTTCCGTGCATTCGATGCTCCAAATCACATCCAGCGATTGTTCTTTTGCTTCAAATTGTTCCGCGTCTTGCTGGACGAATCGAGTTCGCTTGGACGCGTGTTGTAGTCTCGCCGACAGCGCCGCCCAATGACGTTGCACTCGGCTTACCGTGATCCCGGTCACTTGGCAATCGTAGTTGCGAACCAAGTGGATGGACGAACCGCCCATGCCGCAACCGACGTCCAGCACTTGATGGGAACGAATTTTGGCTAGATTTGCCAGCGTGTCAGTCAATTGCAATTGGGCTTGCGAAATGGATTCATCGCCGTGCCACAGACCGTGGTGGATATGCGGA
>JAGQOZ010000676.1 GCA_020426955.1 Planctomycetales bacterium | reverse complement strand
AGGCAATTGATGCGAAGAAACTAAGTGTTCCGCTGGTTGAAGTTGATTTCACAGAACTGGAGTTGCTCGATCCGATTGGTAAGATCACTAGCCTGCAGGCACCGCATCGCATTGCCGACGCGATCCTGCGTGATTCGGAACTCGATGGTGTGGCGTTTCGAAAGTCGGACATCGGCAAGCAGATCGACAATGTCAGTAATCGCAACGCGACGCCGTTGTTTGAACTTTGCCCGACCGCTTTGATATTTGGCGTTTGGGATTCAACCGGGCCGAAGGGTGGCTTGGGGGCCAAGTTCGCACGTGCGATGGTATCGGAAATCATTGGCTACGATGCCGCGTTCGGGGTAAAGACTGGCAGCCGACGCGATCCACTTCAAATTCGTGCAGGAGCAAAAGTTGTCATTGAGAAAGACGGCTACAAGCTGGCAGGCGAAAAGGCGAAGAAAGCTGTTTCGCCCAGTGAAGTAAATCACGGAAACATCCCGCCTACGATCGACAGCAACGCCGGAGGTGTCACGATCAGCCATGCGGAGCAAACGGTTGTTATCTCGATGCCCGCGTTTCGGCGTCTGCGGTTTCCAGTGAATGGTGAGTACAAGCCGGAGTACGACGATGCAGCTCGAGTCGTACTTGTTTCGTTGAGTCTTGTGGCCGCGACGTTGGCGGCGGAAAGTGGGCTCGACCTGCGAAGTCGCTGCGTTCTTTGGCCAACGCAAACAATGAAGTGGGAATTGCTTGTTAAGCCGGGTGCAACGCCGGAATTGGTCGAAGTATCCTCGGCAGATGCCATCAAGCTTTACGAAGAAGCCGTCAAGGCAGCGACGGACGCAGGGCTTCCTTATCGAACTGACCCTGTATCTCTCAAACCCGGCAAGTCGCTGACTGCTTTGCTTCAGGAGAGCCAGAATATCGCGGCGGCTACTAGTGCCGGGGAGGACGAATGATGTGGGCGATTGGCGTGAAGTATCTTCGCGGCGTTTGCGTGGCGACCGATTCGGGGCAATGGGCCAAAGCGGAATGGCCACCTCATGCTTCGCGGTTGTTTATGGCATTGGCCGCAACGTATTTTGAAACGGTCGACGAAGGAAACAAATCGAGCGACGAACGTCGTGCGCTTGAGTGGCTTGAGACGCAACAGCCGCCGCGAGTGTTCGCTTCCGATGCGTCGATGCGTGTTGAGCACGCAAGTCGTCGCGCGGAGCCGGTCACAGTTTTCGTGCCGGTCAATGATTCGACGCGTGCTGATCAGTTGTTCGCAGATAGTCGCAGTCGACAGCCTCGGCATTTCCCGACGTCGATTCCTGACGACGATGAAGTGTTCTTCATGTGGAAAGGCAATTTGCCGGAAGACGTGCGAAGCGGACTCCAGCGTTTGGCGACCAATGTGAGTCGCGTTGGACATTCGAGTTCGCTGGTTCAGGTGTGGCTCGAAGCCGATGTTTGCGAAGATCGTCTGGGCGAGTTTCGTTCGTGTCGCGAAGAATGGCAGCCGACGGAAGGCGACAGCAGTGCGGAACGTCATTTCCGGGTTGTTGCCAAAGCCGAGGGTATGCTGCGGCTGTGCGAAGACAATTACAACCGTGCCGGAATCGAAGCATTCGTTGATTTGGAAGACGCGATCAAAGCGGCCAAGGGCAAAAACAAGAAGGAGCTGAAAGACAAACTGGAAGCTCAGTTTCCGGACGGCACGCCGCGCGCCGTCGGGCCGCCGAATCCGCTTTCCGTCGGCTACGCTCGTGTTGACGGTTCAAAGCGTTCGTTACCGACGTCTGTGTTTGACGATGACATGATGATCCTGTCGATCGCCGAAGGGCCCAGCGTTTCGCTCGAATCGACTTTGCAAATCGCGGGAGCGTTGCGAAAGCGAATTCACGACGCGTTTCCTGATCGCAAGAGTCCCGCATGGCTCAGCGGCCACGAACCTGACGGAAGCCCGACCGAGCGTCCGCATCTGGCCATTCTTCCGCTACCTTTTGTCGGACGGCGACACGCCGACGGGCATTTGCTGGGCATCGCACTTGCTTTCCCACGAGACATTTCTGTTCGCGATCGCGGCATGGCGTTGCGAAGTGTCTTTGAGGAAATCGACGACGGCGATGAGTCGATCCGTGCGATTCGTCTGGATCTGAGGAACTATCGCCGCCTGAGAAACGAGACCGCTCAACTGCAACTCGTTCGCGAAGACCGGCTCACCCCGCCACTGAGTCTTCGAGCATCGTCATGGACGCGAGCGTGCAGTGTCTGGGAAACGGTGACGCCAATCGCACTCGATCGCTTTCCGAAAAAGGACCGCAACAAGGAGCGTGCGGCGTGGCGCGACGAGGTGGCGGGCATTATCTCGCAGAGTTGCGTCAACGTCGGATTACCTGAGCCGTGGCAGGTCCATGTGCATCACAATGCGTTTCTGGAAGGCGCTCCGAAGGCGTTGCCAAAGTCAGGCGGCTTTCCTTTGATGCCGACCGCCGAAAGTGGCACGCGATTTCAGGTTCACGCTCGCGTTGAATTTGCCGAACCGGTCGTCGGGCCAATCACACTTGGTGCCGGCCGCTTTGTTGGTTACGGATTCTGCCGCCCGAATTTCAATCAATGCAGGGCAAGGAGGGAACAACAATGACGCTGCACAGTTCCGACTTCGCCGAATATTTTTTTGCACTGCACGGTTTTCAGCCGATGCAATGGCAGTCCGACGCAGCTGAATCGGCCTGTGCCGGGCAGTGGAAGGATGTGATTTCTCTTCCAACCGGGGCTGGGAAGACGTCGACGATCGACATTGCTCTGTTCGCACTGGCCGTTCAAGCGGCGTTGCCGAAGGAGCAGAGAACAGCACCGATGCGAACGTTTCTCGTGGTCGATCGCCGTACTGTCGTAAACGAAGCGTTCGATCGAGCGTGCAAACTTCAAGAGAAACTGACAGATGCAAACGAAGGCATTTTGAAAACGGTTGCCGACGCGCTGCGGTCTTACGGCAATGAGTCTCCGGTCGAGGTTCGCGAACTGCGCGGTGGAATCTACCACGATCCAAGTTGGTGCGATACGCTGACGCAGCCGATGATCGTTACGAG
>JAGQOZ010000675.1 GCA_020426955.1 Planctomycetales bacterium | reverse complement strand
CTGGTATGATAACGAATGGGGTTACAGCTGCCGCACGACCGACTTGGTCGCCAAAATCGGCAACATGTAATGTCAATCGTCGGCGAAGCCATTCGCCGGCCGAATCAAAATTCGCAAAGCCTGTTCGTTGGTTCGAACAGGCTTTTTCATGCGCTGTTTCCTCGCATTCAATTCACCAGGCGTACACCGGCAAATCGTGCTGGCGTTGCTGTCACGCGAGAGAAATTCGCGGATTGATCTTTCGCAGAATTGGGGGATTTGATAATTAACTCCCCGCGTCGGTTCTCGCGTGAGAAATCGAGGTCCAAAGCCGCCAGCTGGAGCGGTCTTTGTGGTAGTTCTTCGAACCTCTCCGTCCAAAAGCGATCCTGATTATGTTGAAACGAAAGATGAGCGAATTCCAGAAGTCCGTGAAGCGATTCACGACTCGATTGTTGATCCTTGCTGCCATCGTCGTCTTTGGTGCCATTGCCATTGCTCAGGCGAAAAAACAAGACGAACTGGCATCCAAGCCGCCGGCAAACGTGCCTCCTGAATTCACCGGGACTGCTTCGCCTATCGCCAGCACATCGGACCCCAGCTTGGCGCAAGCCGCGTTTAGCGAACCGGCCGAATTGGACATTCCCGATTCGGAAACACAACCCGTTGGCCAGGACTACGAAACTGCCCCCACGGGTTTCGATACGTCGTCGACGGAAAGCTACGATTTGCCCGACAATTCCTATGACCTGCCGGACGAATCCAACGGCTACGCGGATGACGTGCCATCCTACGATCCGCCCGAATATTCCAACGAACTGGTCGCATTGCCCGACGACGCAGGCGATCCGCTACCGGCTTACGATCCGTCGAATGACATTTCCACACCGGCTGATTCGGATAGCGGATATAGCACCGATTACGCAGCTGCACTGAGCTCGTCGCCGGCAGCAGAGGCCGCTCCGGTTCGTGAAAATCCGATGCGTCCCTCTTTGGCGCCGGAAGATGTGGCCGGTGACCAGGAACCTCCGCTGCAAAATCAAGGTTACGATTTGCCTGCCGCCAATAACGCGACAGTCGATCCCTACACCACGGAAGCCGCCAACACCGACTACGCCGGACTGTTGGAATCCAACGAATCCAGCGATCCCTATTTGCCAACCACGACGAACCAAGACAGCCTGCCGGCGGACGAGTATGGTCAAGAGCCACCGCAATACGATCGAGGCTATGACGACTATTCCAACACCACGCAGCCTTCGTTGGCTCCGGAACGCAGCAACTCGCCCGTTGGTCAAGATCCTTATACCGATACTTATTCGGATACTTCGGCCAGCAGCGGAACTCGTTCTCAACTGTATGATTCTTCGTACAGCCAATCCAATTCATCTGGCTATGACAACAATCTGTCAGTGGAAAATCGCAGCGCACAAGTTACCGGACGCTCCACAGGTCGTCCTGGCCCGGCCAATTTGGAAGGCCCGCAAACGCCTTCGGTCACCATTGAAAAACTGGTTCCTGCCGAAGTCCAAGTCGGCCGACCAGCTCGCTTCCAAATCAAGGTGCGAAACGTCGGTCAAGTGCCGGCGGAAAACGTTTTTGTTCGAGACGAAATTCCGGAAGGGACCACGTTTGTCGACGCTTCGCCTCGAGCGAACCAAGACGCGGACGGTGCCATCTACTGGGAAGTGGGAACGTTGAATCCCGGCGAAGAATCCACCGTGACCATGGAAGTTACGCCGGTCAAGGAAGGTCAGCTGGGCAGCGTGGCCACGGTCAGTCTGGAAGCCAGCGCCACCGCCAAAGTCCTTTCTACCAAACCCGCATTGACTGTCGAGCACACGGCTGCCAAAACCGTGCTGCTGGGCGAAACGGTCAAGTTCAACATTAAGATTTCCAACCCGGGAACGGGTGTCGCTTCGCAAGTGACGTTGGAAGAGGACGTGCCGACGGGGCTGTACCATTCGTCCGGCCCCAAGCTGGAATACGAAGTCGGTGCCATCCAGCCCGGCAAGGTTCGGCATTTGGAATTGGTTCTCAAAGCTGACAAGCCGGGTAAAGTGATCAATCGATTGGTCGCCAAAGGCGAAGGCAATCTGATTGCCGAAGATACCATTGAACTGGACGTGATTGCTCCGGAACTGAAGGTCGGCATAGATGGTCCGAATCGACGTTACTTGGATCGAGAAGCCAAGTTCACGGTTTCCGTGGCCAATCCCGGCACCGCACCGGCCAAGAATGTGGAACTGGTTGCCAAACTTCCACCGGGCTTGCGATTTGTCAGCACCAACAATTCCGGTTACTTCGACCAAGGTCGGAACGCCGTTATTTGGAGTTTGACGCAGTTGCCTGCTGGTGAAATGGGCAAAGCGGAGTTCACCGCCATCCCAACGCAGATGGGCGACTTTAATGTTCGAGCCGAAGGGAAGGCAGAACGCGAACTGGCCGACGCCAAGGAACATGCCGTCACCGTGGAAGGTATTGCGGCGTTGTACTTTGGATTGGTGGACCAAGTTGATCCGATCGAAGTGGGTGGCGAAACCACTTATATCCTGACCGTCGAAAACCAAGGGTCCAAGACGGCCAGCAACGTGGTCTTTTTGGCCGAAGTGCCTCCCGGTATGAAGCCAATCAACGGCGAAGGCCCAACCAACAGCCGAGTACAAGGGCAGCAAGTCTTGTTCGAACCGATTCGTAGTCTTTCGCCCAAACAAAAGCTGATCTACAAGATCAACGTTCAAGGCGTACAGCCGGGTGACCAGAAGCTGCGAGTGAAAATGGTGAGTGACGACATTTCGACACCCGTCATCAAAGAAGAAAGCACTCGAGTCTACACGGACTAGTCATTCCAAACGTTGTTCGTCAACGACGAATAACTCGCGAGTTTGATTCGAATCGAAAAACGCAAAACAGGGTTGGTCGTCATGGCCAACCCTGCTGTATTTTTCAACGTTCGTAGTACCGCCTTCAGGCGGAAGATCGTTGACGCCATCCTGTTCCGCCTGAAGGCGGTACTACGAACTAAAGTCGCACGGTCTGGACAACACCAAGTGGCGCAAGGCGGTACTACAAACTTGTTTGATTAACC
>JAGQOZ010000674.1 GCA_020426955.1 Planctomycetales bacterium | reverse complement strand
CCAAAACGAATGCCATCCCGTCAGCTCGAGTTCCATCGACATCAGAAATGCGGAAGCTGAACTCGGCCGTGATCGACTCGGTCGAATCGGACGTTTTGTCAAACGCCAAGAATGAACCATTGCCGAAAGCTTCGTCTGCCAGACGAGCATAACCTTGCTGAACGCCCGTTCCACCGTTGTCAGAACGTAGTCCCAGGCCGGCCGCTGGTCCAAACGTGGATTGCGTGAACGGAGTTCCTCCGACAACGGCCGGCGGATCAATTTCCAACAGACCAGTATCAATGGAAACACTGCTCAACGTAGTAGCATCCCAGTGCAACGAAACCGAGTTTTCGCCACCATCGCCCAAATCAGTGTTGTTGAATGTATCGAATCCAACACCCAGCGAACCAACTAGGTTCGGCTCTTCCGAATAAGGAGGAACGAAGCCTTCGTCACCAAAATCGGCAACCGGAACGTAGGCAAACGAAACGCCGTCAGCACCGCCGCCCGCACCCTGAGAAACTCGGAAATCAAAGCTCACTTCCAACAAATCATAAGCGCCGGCATGAGCAGCTGGCAGAGCCACGGAGCTAAGTGTGCTATTGATGCCTTCTTCCGTCAGACGCAAGAAGCCGTCGTCCGTGTCATAGGGGAAGAAACTGGGATCGGCAAAGTTGGTGTCAATCCAGTCTTCGTTAACCGAATCAAACCCTTCGGTCTGAACTTGGCTGCCGTTGATTCGCAGCGAAATATTGTCGATGTCATGACTACCGCTGGCTCCACCGGTACGAGCACCAAACGAAATACGCCCATCATACGGAGTTAGCCCTTCTACAAAGTAGTTGTCAAAGGGAACACTTACGGCCGACGCATCGTCATTCGTAACGATGACCGTTACGTTCGAACCACCGTCTGCCGGTGCAATCGAAATATTCGCATTGAACACCCTGCCGTTTTCAAATGACGTAATCAGCGGCGGCAGTTCGCCCACATCGGGGAAATTTGCCGTAAAATCCTGAAACGTCACGTCGGCCGAAGCAACGGATGCTGCGACCAGCATCCCCATCACAGTTCGAAAAAACAATTTCATACTCAACCCTCACTAGAAACAAGTCAACTAAGAATGACGCATTGCGTTGCAGATCTGCATAAACGAAACTCCTCCACCATGAGGAATGGGTGCTCGACGATTACATGTCGATCAAAGAAAATTCAAATCTCAACGCACTTTTGCGTTAGCAACACCTTTCGGGGATCCACCCCGTTAAGATCTCTCAGAATCAGAACTACCGTTAGACTAAGAGTGATTCCAACTCGCGTCAAGATTTTGCACCGGTGAAATAATCAAATCCGCCAAATCCGTTGAAACCGCTGTTCACGCCTCGAAGCGCTCTCACTCCATTGAGCACCATTTGCACCCAAGACTTACCATGAACCAACTCCGCTACTATGCCGCCGTCTGCCAGATCGATATGCCAAACCCGAAAACGCGCGAACAGATTGTGTCGCGAGTGGACCGGATGCTGTCGATGATCGATTTTGCCGTTCAGGGATACGCTCCGTTTCATGACGTTCGGCTGGTAGTCTTTCCCGAATTCGCTCATGCCGCCCCGATTTACTACACCGCGCAAGAACTAGCCGATCGACTTGCGCTAGAAATCCCTAACGAACATACGGATCGCTATGTTCGCAAGGCCAAAGAACTGAACATCTATATTCAAACTGGTTCGTTCTTGGAAATCGATTCTCGCTGGCCTGGACACGTTTTCAATACCACGTGCTTGATTGGACCCGATGGAATTCTCAGCAAGTACCGCAAGGTTCATCCCTGGATTCCGTGGGAGGTTCATACCAGTCCGCACGATCTGCCGGGCTACACGGACGAAATGTTTCCGGTGGTGGAAACGGAGATTGGCAAGTTAGGCGCCGCTATTTGTTATGACTGGCTGTTCCCCGAAGCGATTCGTCAGCTGGCTTTCAATGGTGCCGAAGTATTGATCCGAGTTTCCGCGTACATGGATCCTTGGGGAACGGCACAACCCATGGACTGGTGGACGCTGATCAATCGGAGCCGAGCGGTAGAAAACTTGGCGTTCGTCGTGGCCTGCAACCAAGGCAGCAGTTTGGCGAACTACGCGCCATTCAGTTGGCCCGGCGGAAGTATGATTGTGGACTTTGATGGTCGAATTCTATCCCAAGCCAACCCCGGTCCGGGCGAACAGATCACAGTCGGCCCGGTCGACATTGCCGCGTTACGCGCAGAACGCGAACGCCGAAACGGGCACCACATGCTTTCTCATTTGCGAATGGAAGCGTATCGCCACTATCAATCGACGGTGTTTCCCGCCGGCGGACCAGAGCCTCCTTCCATCGACTCGAACGAACAACGCATTCGCAACAGCAAAGCAAACAAACCACGCGAAGCCCAATAGCTTCTTACTACGACTCGAAACCAGTTCACCCAACTTGTCGCAACGTGAATTCGTTACAACCCAGCCGCCTGGTCGGATTTTGTCAGCGGCTGGCCAAAGAGTTCGCGAAACTTTTGTTGCTGCTGTTCGGTCAACGGTGCCAGGAGTCTTGCTTCGCATTCGGCCGCTATTCGCTGCTGGTCCAAACGAGCTTCTTCCTGCAGCTTCCGCATCGCGATGAAATATTCGTCCAGTGCTTTCGACGTAGCTTGTTCGACTTGCGCCAACTGTTTGGGCGTGACTTTCAGGTCTTTCACCGCCTCAGAAACATCGGAACTCCGCCACGCGTGCTGGGGCTTCGGTGCTTGCCGGATGTTGCGACGCTCAGCCGCATGCTCAAAGAAGCGGATCAACGATCAGTTGCCAAACTTCGAGATTTGCTCCGGAATTTGGTGCTCGATCGGCTTGCGGAACTGGCGTTGCCTCGCATCACGCTGGACTTTGATGGTTCGGTCCTATCGACGAAGCGTCGTGCGGAAGGGACCGCCGTGGGTTTCAACAAGAAAAAGAAAGGAGCCCGCAGTTACTATCCCTTGTTTTGTACGGTGGCTCAAACGAGCCAAGTTCTGGACTTTCTGCATCGTTCGGGCAATGTTCATGATTCCAACGGAGCCG
>JAGQOZ010000673.1 GCA_020426955.1 Planctomycetales bacterium | reverse complement strand
GTGGCAAAGCTGTCAGGATAACCGGCCGAAATCATCTTGGGACGAAGCGGTCCTCCAATGGCCACTACGGTCGCTTGCGTGGAACCCGACATCGCTCCGAACAGCGTGCAGCTGACCGCACTGGTAATCGGCAATCCACCTCGAAGATGTCCGACAAAGCTCATCACTAAGTCCAACAGCCGGTCGGCCGCTTGGCCTTTGGTCATTATTTCGGCGGCCAGAATAAACATGGGTACCGCCACCAGAGCCGGAGGACTGATACCGCCAATCCATTGCTGGATCAGCACGGCCGGAGAAACGTCGCTGGGATAGTACAGCCACAAGACCGCCAGCGCGGCGGTGGATAGGGGAACTTTCATCGGAAAGCCCAGCAGCAACAGCACTAGCATAATGCCAATGATCAGTAGCGTCATGCCAATCATGAAGGTTCCTCGTTAGGATGATCTGGAGCGTCATGGGTGTTGTTCGAACCAGTTACATCAGTTTCTGGCAGCGACGCATATTGATCGGGGTGTTCGAACGAAAGATACGCCATGTCCGAATTCCAATTTTGGTAGGCGGTCAAAGCGTACTGGATGGCGGCCAGAAAAAAGCCCAGCGGCGCGAAGGCATAGACCGCGTAGTAGGGAATACGCAACGCCGGAAAAATGCCGCCAATCTGATAGACCGTGCGAACATAAATCAGCGAATAAACGCCAAATGTGGTCAACAGCAACGATGTCACGATAGCGATGCCCAACATCGCTTGACGACGTCGCTGGCGCCCCAGTTGGTCATAAAACGCCGTCATGCGAATGTGACGCCCCTGGCTGGCCGCATAGCTGAGCCCGACAAAACAAATCACAATCATCAAGCATTGTGACAGATCGTTGGCACTGGTCAGACTACGACCTACTGTACGTCCGACCACGTCTATAATGGTGATAACGGCCAGTGCCAAGACAGAAATCGCCAATACGGCGGCTTCGACCTTTTGAATCACGTTGGATACTGTTAGGATCGTCTGCTTCATGATTTCTGCAGGTAGTAAAGGAGAAAAACGTGACTAGTAAGGGAAGTTCCGTTCAAGATGATTCGCACAGTGACTATCACAAAATCAAGCAACAAGCGAAAGATTCGATGCACCGCGGCGTGTGGCAAAATCGATTCGAAGAACGATTCGTACCGCTTTCGCAACGAGAAATGAAGTGTGATTTGCCGAAGGAAGCGATTCGAGCCATTAGCCAAGGAAAACACTATATCAGCTATCGAGGCATCCCAATGGCCAAAGATCCGTTTGATATTGTGCTGTACGAAACACTGTTTTATGAACTGCAACCCAAGGCCATCATTGAACTTGGTGCTTACACCGGAGCCAGCGCGTTGTGGATGGCCGACATCTTGAAAACGTTTGATTGCCCGGCCGAAATTATTTCCGTGGATATCGATCTTTCTCTGGTGGATGAACAAGCTCAAGCGGCCGAACATGTCCGCTTCATAGAAGGCGATTGCCATCAGATTGAACAACTTTTTCCGGCAAAAATGCTGCAAGACTTGCCCCATCCGTTTATTTTGATCGACGATGCGCATGTCAACATTGATGGTGTTTACGGGCATTTTCATCAGCATGCACTGCGTTCAGGCGATTATTTCATTGTCGAAGACACGGTCCCCTGGATTCCCGGTAAATTTGGCGAAGCGGATGACCAAACCGAATGGGGAGATTGGAAGTGGGGCGAAATTTCTGATTTTTTCAGAAACCATGAAGCCGATTACCGAGTGGACCAGTATTACACAGACTTTTTTGGTTACAACACCACTTGGAATTGGAACGGATTTTTGCGTCGACAATAGCCTGTAATGAACATGTGTTCATTGGATCTGTGATTTCCGGTTGAGAGCCGGAGCAATTTCGGGTAAGTTCTAAAGCGTCGGCCGCAAGTTTGTTTGTGACTTGCGGCCATCCCGTGTGGTTAGTCCAGTTGAATTCGGCGGCTCAGTGCCGCGACCTTGGTTGGTGAAATTGTTGTTGCGGTTGATCTCCGTGGCTGCGACGGAGCCGGCTGATTTTTCGAACTCCATTCGAACATCATGCCGAAGCAGATCCCCAGTAACGATATCTCGGATCCCAACGCCCGATCCTTGGATGGCGTGCGCTTTCGGTGCACAAACGTATCGGACGGCGCCAAGATTCATGCGTTTGTGCAAGATTCTGGCGTATTGGAATTGAATTCGTGCTACGCGTATCTGTTGCTGTGCAAGCATTTTTCGGAAACATGCCTGATAGCAGAACAAGATGACACGCTGATCGGCATCGTCTTGGGATACTTGGTACCGAACCGATCTGATTCGCTGTTCGTATGGCAGATTGGCATCGATAAACGCTGGCGAGGTTTCGGCTTGGGCCGTCAATTGCTGACGGAACTGACTCGACAAGAAGCGTGTCGTCATGTTCGCTTTCTGGAAGCCACCATTGCGCCGTCGAATACGGCGTCCGCCAATTTATTTCGTTCCTTTGCCAAACAAAAAAATGCGCCGGTGGTGGTGCAACCCGGCTTTACGAAACACGATTTTCAGGTCACTCCGGAAACATTGGAATCCTTTCCGCACGAACCAGAAAAATTGTTTCGCATTGGGCCGTGGTGACACGTTTGTGTCTGTGCCATGACAGCAGAACTTTTTCGACCATCAACCCCAGGAATTTGGAATGCACACTTTTGAACGACTTGAATCAAACGTCCGGAGCTATTGCCGCAGTTTTCCTACCGTGTTTACGGAAGCGGAAGGCAGTCTGCTGCGAGACGAAGCGGGCAAGGAATATATCGACTTCTTTGCCGGCGCCGGCGCGCTGAACTACGGGCATAATCCACCGGCGTTGAAGGACCGTCTGATCGAATACATTTCCAGTGGCGGCATCACTCATTCGCTGGATATGGCGACCGCAGCCAAGCGAACCTTCCTGGAAACGTTCGAACAATCCATCCTGGAGCCACGAAACCTGAACTACAAAGTCATGTTTCCCGGCCCCACCGGCACTAATTCAGTAGAAGCGGCACTCAAATTGGCCCGGCTAATCACCGGACGTTCCAATGTCAT
>JAGQOZ010000672.1 GCA_020426955.1 Planctomycetales bacterium | reverse complement strand
CGCTGTGACTTCGCTGGATGACAACTTGGTGTCATCCAGTTCTGCCGCTGGCTTTGATCTGGTGTACATTTCCGAATCGGTGTCTTCGGGACGCATTGGAACCAAACTAACCAACGCCAGTGTGCCGATCATTTCGTCCGAAAGCTACTTGTTCGACGATCTCGGTTTGACCGGATCGGCGTTGCAAACCGACTATGGAAACGCCAACGGAGTTGCCATCGAAGTTGCCAATCCTGCGCACCCCATTCTGGACGGACTGTCTGGTTCGCTAATCACCATCTACGCTGACCACGATAATATCGGCTGGGGCATTCCTGCGAACAATAATCACGTGATTGCTACCGTACCAGGCGACAGTTCGCAAGCGGCCATCATGGCGTATGCTCGAGGGGAAACGCTGGCCAACGGACAATCGGCGCCGGCCGCTAGAATTGCCTTGCCAATCTGGAATGCGCCCACTCATCAACTGCTGACGATCCTGGAAAACGCCATGGATTGGGCGATTGCACAGAACGGTATTCCAGCCGTGGCCGAATCATTCGAGTGGAGTATAGAACGTGAATGGCTTTCAAACCGTATTAGGACCGGTAAAGAGCAAACTCAGACCGTTTTGCCCGAAATGTCGTCCGAGTCTATCGATCGTCTCTTCGCGACAAAGGGCCGACTCGCTTCTTGATGCGATCAAGGCCGGTTCGGCAATTTCGTGGCATTTGCGACCAAATCCTCGTCAACACTCCAAACGCCGATTGGTTCGCCGAGCGAGCTAGTGAGAAACTAACACGTCGCATCAATCACGATCTAAAAGCGATTTCAAGCTGGGCGAGCGTGTGGCAACATTGACCGAAGCTAAGCCTTTACTCGCGGATCCGAAACGGTGACAAAGCAAGACGATGGTGTCTTGCTACCGTGATCAAAAAAAAGAACTTCGAACCACACTTGCGGCTCGAAGTTCTTGTCGCCATTTTAAACTTCCACCGAACCTTACTTTGATCTGCGGCGCAACAACGTCAGTCCCAGCAAACTGGAAAGCGCCAGGCACATGCTACTCGCTTCCGGTACGGCAGCAGCGTTGACGCCGCCTGGTTTTTGGCCTGCCTCAAATCCTCCGGCGGTAAACGCTGCGACAAAGTCGCCCGTCCCAAAATCACCGTTACCATCCCAATCTCCCGTTGCCCATGTCGAGTTTCCGGGAATGGTGTCTTCAAATTCACCAGCAGTGAACACTTCCACGAAGTCACTGGTCGAAAACAGACCGTCTAGATTCGAGTCACCAAACCATGTGTTCTTGATGTCTTCAATCCAGATGCGACGATCTTCTGTGTCGACGGAACCGTTGCCATCCAGATCGAATTCGCTGGGATTCGTACCAGACAACGCGGCTGCGGTAAGCAAATCAATGTCCGCGACATCCAATGCTCCACTGTCGTCAAAATCGCCGCGAATTCCAGCCGCAACGCCACCCAAACCAGCCAATTCGATTTGTGCGAGCAGAAAATCGGAGCTGTCCAACGTGGTATTCAGGCCGTGAATTGCCAAAACATTGTTACCGTTCGCGTTTAGCAGGTTAGGGAACGCGGAAAGCGAGATGGGAAACGCTTCACCGGGATCGCCATTCGCATTGGTCGATTCGTGATTTGTGCCTAACGCATCAAACGGCACGGCAACTCCTATTTCACCCGGCGCACCTGCGCGCACTATAGCCCGTCCCATAAAAAATGTCCCACTGGTCTTGACGGTTATAGTTAAGAAAGCGATAAGTCTTGGCCATGAGCGATGGAACGCATTTTACCATGGAAGCGCGACGACGGGCGGTTGATGCCGTACTTGAGGGAATGAGCAAGTCGGCAGTGGCGACCGCTTATGGTGTCGATCGCAAGACCGTGGCTCGATGGGTTGCGAGATTCGATGATGGCGGCGACGTTGGACTTCAGCGTCAAGCCGGGAGCGGTCGGCCGCGCAAACTGGAAGACCTCACGGTCGACGAACTTCATAGCATCGTATTATCGGGTGCGGCATCATTTGGGTTCGAGACGGACCTGTGGACTGTGGGTCGGCTTCGTCGAGTTATCTCGGATGAGTTTTCGATTACATTGTCGAAAAACACCGTTTGGCGCCGACTGCGTGATGCGGGCCTGACTTACCAAAAGCCTGAACGCGAATACTACGAGATTGACGAAGAGACGCGCAAGAAGTGGCTGCATTACGAAGTGCCGAAAATTCGCCGCGCGATCAAGAAACACCGTGGAATACTGTATTTCCAGGACGAATCCAATATTTCATTGACCACGTTTCTGGGAAAAACGTGGGCACCGTGCGGCCAGACACCGAAAGCGAAAGTAACGGGCAAGCGTGGTGGAGTGGCGGCAACATCGGCCATCAATCGGCAGGGCCAGTTGCTATTTCGCTTAGTGAAAAAACGCATTGCGTCACAACAGGTCATCGAATTCCTTCAGCAGATGCTGCGACATCATCCACGGCGTCATCTCATTGTCGTAATGGATCAAGCACCGCCGCACACTTCCAAGAAAACGAAAGCGTGGATCGATTCTCAGGAACGCCTGCACGTCTTTCATCTTCCCAAATATTCACCAGACTGGAATCCCGACGAAAAAGTGTGGAACCATCTCAAGCACCAGGAACTCAGCAGTCACCAAGCGAAAAGCAAAGACGAATTAACTCAACTCGCTCGCCGTAAGCTACAGTCAATGGCAAGGAGACCAGCACTCATGAAAGGCATCTTTTTTCGTTGTTGCATCGCCGAATTGTTCAACTAGCGATGGGACATTTTTTTCCGAACGGGCTATACTTCCACTCCATTGATATAGGCGACGAACGAATCATCGTAGTCGACACTCAACACTAGCTCTTTCAATTCCGAAGTATCGGCAACGCTAAACGATTGCCGCAAATAGAGCGACGAAACGGTATCGACCATTTCGTCAACAGGGGTGTTGATCAGCGGAAGATTGTTTGTCGTCGTGTCCGTGTCATAGCCAAACCCGTCTTGCCCTTTGTCCCAGCTTCCATCATTAAAGCCAGGCTGGGTCCAATCGAGATTTCCGCCAGATGGTTCGTCGAACCCGAT
>JAGQOZ010000671.1 GCA_020426955.1 Planctomycetales bacterium | reverse complement strand
TGGAACGAGTCATCGTGGCCAACCGAGTCGCCGCGACGGGACTTTGCAGCGGCGGAGTCATGTTGGCGCTGGTTTCCCTGTTTGGCGTGCTGAAGATGAAGCAAAAGCCCGCGGTGTGACCTAGTCGCTTGCATTAGTTGCCAAGCATCTTCCTTCCTTGTTACCATTTGAGTCGAATCGTGTTGTTCGCGGCGAAACGGCGTCGTGGCGATTGGTCTCATTTCTGTCTGCAGTGACAAGGAATTGCGAACTCATGTTGGTCTTCTTCGAATTCGGCAAACGTCGGTTCATTCGGCAATGGAATCTGTCTGTGGGACTCGTGGCACTGTTGGTCGCCACGTTGTCTGCGGCCGAACGCCCCAACATTGTCTTCATCCTAGCCGACGATTTGGGTTGGCGAGACCTAAGCGTAGAAGGAAGTTCGTTCTACGAAAGTCCGCACATTGATTCGATTGCCAATTCTGGTATGCGTTTCACCGCCGGCTATGCCACGTGCCAAGTTTGCAGTCCTTCGCGAGCCAGCATTATGACGGGCAAATATCCAGCTCGACTGCACATCACCGACTGGATTGGCGCGGCCGGCGGAACCGATTGGAAACGCAACACCAAATTATTGCCCGCCAGATATCAGCACAATCTGCCTCATGAAGATGTCACGTTGGCGGAAGCATTTCGTGAAGCCGGCTACCGCACGTTTTTTGCCGGCAAGTGGCATTTGGGCAGCGAAGGTTCGCATCCAGAAGACCATGGATTCGAATTCAACGTGGGCGGACATCATCGAGGTTCACCGCCGGGCGGGTTCTTTTCGCCCTACAACAATCCGAAGATGACGGACGGCGAAGTCGGAGAATCGCTACCGATTCGCTTGGGACAGGAAACCGCCAATTTCATTCAGCAGCACCGGGACGAACCGTTCTTGGCGTACCTTTCGTTTTATTCGGTGCACGCGCCGATTCAGACCGATTACGTTCGCTGGCAGAAATTTCGAACCAAAGCGGCATCACTACTGCAGCCCGAACATCGATTCATTGTGGATCGAACTTCGCCCGTTCGCCAGGTTCAAGACCACCCGTTGTACGCTGGCATGATCGCTGCCATGGACGACGCCGTGGGGATTGTGCTGAAGACGCTCGAGCAACTGGACTTGGCAGACAATACCGTGATCGTTTTCACGTCTGACAACGGCGGCGTTTCCGCCGGTGACGGAAAGGCAACGTCCAATTTGCCGCTACGAGGAGGCAAAGGACGGCAATGGGAAGGCGGCATTCGGGAACCCTACTACATCAAGTGGCCGGGCGTTACCGACGGTGGTCAAACTTGTTCGACCATGGTGACTGGCACCGATTTCTATCCTACGCTGTTGGAAATTGCCAATCTGGAGCCGCGGCCAGACCAGCACGTGGACGGCGTCAGTTTGGTACCGCTGCTAAATGGGCAAACGTTGGCAGATCGCCCCTTGTATTGGCACTATCCGCACTACGGAAATCAAGGTGGCGAACCATCCTCCATCATTCGCCAAGGTGATTGGAAGCTGATTCATTATTACGAAGATGGTCGCCACGAATTGTACAACTTGGCCGACGATCCGTCCGAACAACACGATCTGGCTTCGCAGGAACCCGACCGCACTTCGGCCATGTATGACACGCTCAAAAAGTGGCTAGAATCGGTCGACGCCGCCTACCCCACGGACAACCCCAACTTTGATGCCGCGGCGTATGAACAACAGCAACGCAACATTCGTGAACGCGTGCTACCAAACCTAGAACGTGAAGCTGCCAACTTTTTGAAAGAAGATTTCCAACCCAATCAAAACTGGTGGGGCACCAAGCAAGATTGATCACGCTTATCAAACGCCAAGAACCTGTGCTGCCATCTTAACGGATCGCGTGCTGATTTGCCTCCTGTTCCTGAAACGGACGACGTTGATTCCTGCAAAGCATGCGAATCGTCAGTCTACGTATTACCGGCCCAGGAATGCATCTTTGATCGCAGATTCACCGCGAAAAAGAAATGGTATTCGCAAACTGCGTGCCCTGCCGCTGGTGCGCAGAACTGTCTACAATTGTAAGCTTTTCAGTTCGAAACGAATACTCAATCGGTTCGCAAACAAGAACGTGTTCCGAAATGGATTCCACGAATCGGAGCGAGCGGTAAGGCGCGTGCCCTCCCGTTTTGCGTAACGGAAAACGCCTCAGCAAGACGTTCGAAAAAGAACCACAAGGAACATTGACGGTGACCGCAGAATTGCTCGACGGCAAAGCCATTGCCAAACAGATCAAGGACGAACTGGCGTTAGAAGTCATTGAGTTCATTGAAAACAACGGAACCTCGCCGACGCTGGCGGCGGTTTTGGTCGGAGAAGATCCGGCTTCACAAGTTTACGTTCGCAACAAACAGCTTAGCTGCGAAAAGGCCGGCATCGACAGCCAACTGCACCGACTGCCGGCCGACACAAAAACGGACGACTTGTTGTCACTGATCGGCAAGTTGAACAAAGCGAATGAAGTGAACGGCATTCTGGTGCAGTTGCCTTTGCCCAAGCACATGGACGAAACCAGAATTTTGGACGCCATCAGTCCATGGAAAGATGTTGACGCCTTCCATCCCGAAAACGTGGGCCGGTTGGTACAAGGTCGACCTCGGTTCTTGCCCTGCACACCGCACGGTGTTCAACAGATCCTACATCGCTGCGGAATTGAAGTCGCCGGCAAACATGTCGTCGTCGTGGGACGAAGCGATATCGTCGGCAAACCTCTGGCCACAATGCTGGCCGCGAAAGATTCGGGACTGGGGCCAACTGCGGCGAATGCCACTGTGACGCTGTGCCACAGTCGCACTCGAGATCTTCCCGCAGTAACCAAAACGGCCGACATTCTGGTCGCCGCGATTGGGAAAGCCAAATTCATTACAGCGGACATGGTGAAGCCTGGTGCTGTGGTTGTGGATGTGGGCATCAACCGCACCGACGAAGGACTGGTGGGCGACGTCGATTTTGATGCGGTCAAAGAAGTGGCGGCGTATATCACTCCGGTACCCGGCGGCGTCGGCCCGCTGACCGTGGCCATGTTGTTGCGCAACACATTGACGGC
>JAGQOZ010000670.1 GCA_020426955.1 Planctomycetales bacterium | reverse complement strand
TGGCACTGACCATTCCAGTGGCCCCGACGAAAATCCGATTTCGTCTGTTTCTAGATCGAGGTATTCGAAGGAGACCGATTGATTAAAGTAATCGTAAGAAATGGAAAGGCGAAATCGAGATGTGTCAGGCAATTGCGACAGTTCCGATGTCCCTGTGTCATGATCCGTGATTAAGCTAGAGAACAAATACAGCGATTCTTCTTCGTAGACCCGTGAAAACGCCAATGATGCCGCGTTACCAAAATCAGGAAGCTCAACACTGTAGTGATCGAACCAAAGTGATGCCGTGCTATGCGACGCAAAGGGCACTACCGAATCAAACATATTGATTTCGATTGATTCCATAAAGCTGCCAACGCCAACCAACGCTCGGTCGATATATGTTGTCGCGACGTCATCTGGATCAAACTGATCGGCCTCCGTCGTGATTACTAGACCGTTCGACGTAACTCGCGAACCGGTCGCAATAATTCTCCAGCCTGGGTTGTCCAGCCCTTTATACTCTCCCCAATCCGGATCGCCATCGTATGACCCGATTCCAGAAAACGTCTCGACAAAACCGCCAACTGAAGCCATCGCGCTACTAGTGGCGATGGCAACGAATGCTACTGCTACAAATTTCATAGTCAATTCCCGTTAATCACTTCTTGGGCTCCAATGTCATAGACCTCATTGTAGCCTCGGACATCGTAGTCCAGGTCAAAGGCAAACGGCTCAGCCGTTCCGGCGTCGATACACGGCGAGTTGAACGGGTGCAGTTCGAAATCCAACGCCGAAAGCTGAGAAGGAGGTGTCGTTGTATTTGGTGATGCAAGTACCAGCGGATCTGCAAAAATGTTGTTGACGCCTAGATGCGTCGGCGATGGAAAGTCTGTCGCGGGATTGTCCAGGCAACAATTGTTGAATCGCAAACCTATTTCATAATAAGGCGCCGACGAATTTCCTCCATCATAGTTGCCAAATCCTTGCACGATACAATTTGATAGACGATTGACGTTTTCGTCGGTCGACCAATCACCCTCGTCGTCAGTGCCGTTCGCCAGATTGTTGACGACAAAATCGCTATTGGGATCCGTGGTGATCAACGTACAATTGATCAACTTATTTCTTACTGCTGCGCGTAAGGGAGACCACGGCCGACCATCCCATTCAAAGTTGAGGCCACGTTGAATGGGTCCGAAAAAAACGCTGTTGTTGATCTTGTTACCATTTGCTGAAAAGGGCGCTGTTGGATTCGAGAATTGATTTCCATGTGAGAAAGTGATGGCAGCGCCACGGCATCCTAGTGACAGAAAACGGCTGACGATATTGGCTGTCGGGCCACCATCGAACTTCAGGATTCCGCGGGCATATGCAATGTAGGCGCCATTCGAACCATAACGATGCATCTCATTGAATTTTAT
This sequence comes from Planctomycetales bacterium, assembly GCA_020426955.1. GTDB lineage: Bacteria > Planctomycetota > Planctomycetia > Pirellulales > Pirellulaceae > JAGQOZ01. Next base: position 1,689 of record JAGQOZ010000670.1, on the reverse strand, counting down.
TTTTGACTCTAAATTTTCAATTGTGTTGAAAATTGAATTACCGCGGAAGAGCAACGGTTCGTCGATACTTCGTGCACTGCAATTGATCAATCGATTCCAGCTCGCCTCTTCGTTTGTGATTTTGCCGTTCTTCCAGGTTGCACCCTTCAGTACGAATCCGTGTCCGCCGTGTGCGGGTCCTTCATTTGACTGCGGATCGCGCTTTCTCTCGGCAACGCAATTAGTGACTGTGCACCATTTTGAATTCGACAACAAGTAGTAGTAGTGAGTAGATGATTTCCAATAGTTGGAATTGTCGTCGCCATACACTTGGCAATTCGAAACATCGCAATCAAGTGAATGTGTTATGGCGATTGCTTCAGCGCCTCCATTGTAAACAAAGCAATTCTCCACCAATCCGTCAACGCAGTTAGACAATCCGATACCTCGCCCGTCGACGAGCAAGTTGGTGTCCCCAATCTCCATAACCAATAGATTCTTTAGAAGCGGATCGGAGCACGATGAAGCCTCAATTCCGTCTTCGCGGTTAGTTAATAGAAAATTTCGAAATTCCACATTGTCTGCCCTGATCCGGACGATGGGCAGCCAGGGATTCATTGGGTCCCCGCCAGCATGCCTGTGAGGCCCAACGATGGACGGCATTGCTTGCATGTTGCCGGCGGTAAAATCTTCGTATGAATCGGGAATGCCCTCGCCGTTATCTAGATCGCCAACCGTATTGGTGTATCCAATTATTTTTAGATTCGGCTTGTCGATGTCGACGATGGTAGTTGAGCCTTCGACCGCAAAGTAAACGCCTGATTTCACGTAAATGACGTCGCCGGAGACCGCTTTGTCGATCGCATGTTGAATCGTAGCGAAGGGACCAGAAGAAATACTAGGACTCCAGATAAACACGTCTTCGGTTGTGCCCGAGCGACCTGGCGCATCGGACCCAGTGACGTCGTTGACGTAGTAGGTCGTACAAAACGCGTTAGAAACAAGAAAGCTCGCGAGCGCGATGCCGATAATGCCCGAATGCCCGAATGCCCGAACTGGCGCAAACTGAATTTTGCTAAGAAGTTCATCATGTCATTTAACCTCAAGTGGAATGTTCAAAAATGTGAATCACGGTGCCTGCAGGTCATCCATCCTGGTCTTCCTATTTTGACATGCCCCCATGGCAAACCAGAACTTATCAGGGAATGACTTGACGTCAACTACTAAAATCCATACTTTTTGAAATGGCGGTAGTCCGCCACTCGAGCGTTTTTTGGCGTTCTTCGCTTACCACCCGTGAATGTCGTTTTGACGACAAAGGGTGGTTCCATCGATTGTGATTGAAAGGTGCGAATCGGGCAAACGAATTTATTGGTCGCCGGTTGGCATGAGCGGCCCTGATTCGTACCAACCCACTTGGAACGCGGCAATCAGGTCGGCTGTGCCAAAGAATCCGTCGCCGTTCCAATCGCCCTGTTGCCACTGAGCAGTTCGGCCCGTTTCGTACAAACCGGCGCTGAAGACCAAGACCAGATCTGACGTGTCAAACACGCCGTCCAGATTCGCGTCACCTCGTTCTGTATGCAAGTCACGCAATATAACCGTCTGGTCTTGTGAATCCAGCAATCCATCTCCGTTCAAGTCAAACCGAGCGTCATCGTGTTGGCCGGCGATAGCTTGGAGCAACAGATTCAGATCAGTCACGTCCAG
>JAGQOZ010000669.1 GCA_020426955.1 Planctomycetales bacterium | reverse complement strand
GCGGAACGCCGGGCCGAGCGGCAGCCGGTTTGCCAGGCGATCTGAACGGTGACGGTCAACAAACCGGAGAAGACATTGACACGTTCTGTCGAACCAACGATTTGGCATTTGATTTTGATGGTTCTGGCGCCCTGGATTTTGGTGACTTGCAGATTCTGGTGCAGCAGTATTTTCAAACATCGTTTGGCGACGCCAATTTGGATGGCATTTTCAATTCCAGTGACTTTGTTAGCGTTTTTGTGGCGGGACAATATGAAGACGCCATTGCGGATAATTCGACATGGAGCACGGGCGATTGGAATTGCGATGGTGAATTTAGCACGCAAGATTTAGTCGTGGCGTTTCAGTTTGGATCGTTCGTAGCAGCTGCCGAAACAGCTGATTCTTCGGCCTCGCCGGTCGATGCAGTATTTGCGTTGCGAACTAGCCAAGTGCGCCACTGGCAGTCAATGCAAGAGGCCGCCGCAAACCAAGAACAGGTTGGCGACGGCCCAGCGCTACACGTCAAACGATTGGACAAACAAGCGATCGATTCGCTATTTCAGGCTTGATTGCCGAACCGTGATTACTTTGCGGGACGACGCAACATCAGGATTGCGGTCAGTCCACAAGCCCACAGCAAATTCGCGGCACTGGGTTCCGGAACTGCGGCAACGGCCGCAGCTCCGTCTGAATAGTTACCCGCTCGGAACGCAGCCACTAGATCGGCCGTGTCAAATTCCAAATCGTCGTTCCAATCTCCTTCGTACCAAGTGGAATTCTTCAGGATACCGTCTTCAAATTCGCCGGCAGCAAAGACTTGTACCAAGTCAGCTGAATCAAACCGCCCGTCCAAATTGGCGTCACCGGCAAACGCCGGAGCGGCAACTCGATGCAATGTCGTCGAGAACACATTGGCGCCAAAATCATTCTGAGCGTAGATAGTGATTTCGCCAGCCGGAGCAAAGTATTCCGAATCAGTGTAGATGGATAGAAACTTTTGTTCGTCCGGCGGGACAATCAAATTCGGGTCGTGGCGAAAGTGCAAACGATCTCCGTTTGCACTACGGCTCACGCTGTTCGGTCCCACTTGCCCCAATCCATCAATGCGATAATCAATATTGGTCATTGTCCCGTCAAAGCCGGTGTAGGTAAGCCCCATGACCCAGGCTTCCCCGTTGGGGGCACTGAGATTGCGGATGCGCGGAGCGTAAACCAGCTGTCCGGTGGCTGTCGATCGAGTGACTCGTTCTTGCAGCTTTCCTTCTACCAGCGTGTTTCCCAAACTGTCTTGAATGGAAAACGGAATCAGTTGATCATTCACCACCGTGCCGGCCAAATAAGGCGAAGCGGCCGAAGTTGTGCCTGATAGCAAGGAAACACTGTTCGGGCTAACCACGCCGGCCTTTGACCATCCCGTAGCCACGAACCAAAAGCAAAACAACAATCCAACAACTTTGGTCTTCATAACGCTGCTCCTGTGAGAAGAAAAAATGTTTCTGACAACAGGACAACGCCAAGCAATCCGCGAGCGCTCGCGGTTTGCTAACACCTTTTTTCGCCGCAGCACCCCTGCCCCATCGACCATCCCCTCGCCCAGCCAAGACGGTGTAGCTACGCTGGTCAGGCGTTCTAGCAGGCACTTTGGAGAACTTGTCGCGTTCGAAGAAGCCGATGTACGTCAAGGCCAAGCGACGATAGGTGTTTGACGCAACCGGTTTGCTGACAACATTCGCGAGCGAACGGCGCATGCCTTCGCCATTCGGCCCGGACGGCACGTGATTGCCAAGTCGAAATACAAGAGAATGCTGCTGTTCAGAATTTGCCCGTCTTTTCGCTTTGGCTCGGCAGATATATGGCCTTCAAAAGTGCTCGGGACAGATCGATACATCAAACACACAGCCACTGCACATTTGCATAGATACTCGGTTTCATGGAACGTCGCGTGCTCCAATCTATGAGGCCAAAAAAAAACTGCCGCCAACCCAATTTGATTTAATTTTTTCTTTCAGTTGCAAATCCCCACAACGCTAGGTAGAAAGGGAAACCTACGAATTAACACAACAGGAGAAAACACCATGAAGAAAGTTGCGCGAGTGTTGGTTGCTACCTTTATTGCTTTGTTTGCTAATTCAATGCCAGCAGATGTAGTTACAATCAGCTTCAACGAATTTGGAGTTCGCGATGCGTTGGGATATTCGGGCGGAAATGTTCGGCTGGCGCAAGCCACTGGGTCTCCATTATCGACCACACAAGCCATCGACGCTGTTGCCAACGCAACTTTTTCACCGCATCTTTCTACGGCGACATACGATTCAGCCGACTTCCAAGTTACCGCATCTCTAACCAACACGATCAATCTCTATAGTGTTGCTGGCGGAGGATTGGGACGAACTTTTGGTGAATTAAACGTCGACTATACTGGCAGCGGATTTACGTCTTTAAAAATGTTCGATAACGCCCCTGGTTCACACACAGGCGATCTCATTTCAACGACCATTACGGTTGAATTTGCCAATCACTTCCTATCTCGATCGGAAAACCTCACGGTTGATTACACCAGCGGCAACAGTTCGGGAGCAGCATTCGAATCGACCGTGATCCAATTTCTAAATGCCAGTGGTGATCCGATTGGCAACTATTCCTACAACGGCTTCTGGAATAACGGCGTATCGAATCTTCCCTCGACTGCGGCGGACGTCATTGTGTCCGACATGGTCTTTGTCGCGGCATCGCCTCAAACCGTTGACTTGACTGATCCTAACAGTCCGAGTTCGGGTACATCTGGCTCAAACGACAATGCAAACGTCTTGGCATCGGACATCGTAGGACCAGACGTGTTGTTGGGCGGATTTCGCGTGATTTCCTATCTAGAAGACGTTGCCCTAGTTGACGGCAGCTTTGGCGGAAACACTTCGACCAATTCAAAGTTCACCAATTCGCTGCAGGGTTTCCAAATCACGGCGGTCCCGGAACCTTCGGCATTTCTGCTGTTATCGTTCGCTGGTGTCGTTGTAATTGGGGCTCGAATACTGATGTCCCGAATAAAGACTATATAGGACATTTTTTTTTTTTTTTAATACTCGACAGAGCGCACGACACAGCAAAAAAGCACCAAGCACCCCCCGTCACCAAACTCACCCA
>JAGQOZ010000066.1 GCA_020426955.1 Planctomycetales bacterium | reverse complement strand
AGCTTGTCAATCTGATCCACGCCCAATGCGGCCAAGTTAGACAAATAATCCGCCGTCATTTCCTCAGCCACTTGCGACATAGGGATTTTGCGACGATTAGCTTCCGCAATTAACTTGTCATCCACATCCGTGATGTTGACCACCCAAGTGACATCATAGCCGTTGTAGCACAGATAGCGTTTGATAGTGTCAAAAATCACCGGGCCTACCATATGACCGATGTGCGCTTCCTTGTAGACCGTAGGGCCGCACAGATAAATGCCGACCTTGCCGGGCGTCACTGTTTGGAACGGTTCCTTCTTGCGAGTCAGCGTGTTGTAAACTCGCAAGTTGTTGGGTGCCAATGTAGCGGACGTCGTTGATTGAGTTGCGGTAGATGTCGTCATGATTCTATTTCTAGGTAACCTCAGTAAACGCGTTTTTCTGTCGTGGCTTGTAGATGGGTGATGCTGTTGCGCCGAGTGCGTGGTTCGGCGTGAATGCTTTGGTTGACTAAATTGCCTTAGCCAGCAACACGACACATTCGGCGGAAATCGCTTCTTGCCGACCAATCGGCCCCACGCTTTCTCCTGTTTTGGCTTTGACATTGACTTGGGACAATTCCAACTGCAATAGTTCGGCCAACTTTTCTTCGATCGGTCGCTTATAGGGCGAAAGCTTCGGTTTTTGTGCGAAGACAATGCAATCCAAATTCTGGACGCGATAGCCTTGCTGCGACACCGCTTGCATTGCTGCCATTAAAAAGTCCGCGGAATCACGTCCCTTGTTTTCGTCTGCCGTATCCGGGAACAGTTCACCAATGTCACCAGCCGCGATCGCACCTAGCAATGCGTCCGTGACGGCGTGCAACAACACGTCGGCGTCGCTATGGCCCACCATGTGCCGATCAAAATCAATGTCGACTCCGCCGATTCGCAACTTGCCGCCATCTGCCAGCCGGTGCGTATCATGCCCAATTCCAATGCGAAAACTCAGAACTTCACTCCTTGATCGCGGGACCCACTTCGTACTCATTCCGCGAACCCTAGGATGAACCGCTAGGAAAAATCGCGAAACTGCGCGGATTATATCGATGTTCAGGAGCTTGGACAATCTGTAGAACGAAGTCAAGATGAAGGCCAAGATCGGCCGGTCGCCGAAAGCCGGACGCCGCGGAAGCCTCAATCACTTCGCACGGCATCCTGGATTCGCTGCAGAATCCCGCGAATCATTGCCTCGCTCTTACCCGTGACGGCGCGGAATAGCGACACACTTCGATCCACAAACAGCGGAATTTGCCGTTTGGTATCATGCGGCAAGACCGGTTGTTTTTCGGCGAATGTATCCAGCCGTTCGCCAAACATTCTCGTTTTTCTTTCTGCCGCCAACCGACGAATGCGCGGTGATGAATCGTTTTCGGCAAAGCACCGCAGATCGCTCCAAGCGCTGGTCCGCTGCAAGGTGCGAACCAATTCTTTGCGAATCTGATCGCTTGATTCGCGACATGCCTGCACCACTTCCCGAGTCCCCAGCGTTCCGCCGCAATGACCTCGCAGCCAAACCGCCAATCGCTTGGTCTGTTGGTCGGTCGAGGTGGCAATGACATAACACAAGACCGCGGCCGCACCGCGATGCGGCAACTGTCTTATTCGCTGACGAAACGACAACGCCCAGCCAACTGAATCTTGCGTGATGCCAGTTCGCATATCATTCAGCAAACGCAGCGTCTGACGACCCACCTTTGACAACCGACATTTTCGCCGGCCCACGAAGAAGACCTTCGGGCAATGTGCAATTGGATCATTCATACTTGCGGACGACGCCATGGTAGGAAACGGACAAACGTACTGAAAAGCAATCGCGTTCTTTTACAAGGCCGGGTAAACTGACTTTAATACTACTATCCTTGCTGTCCAGCACGAACAAGAGCGATACGATGAAAATCGAAAAACGTTTTAGGGCATTTAATTGGGAACATCTCGAAAACCGCTGTATGCTGTCAGGAATAGCGTTATTGCAGCATACCGTTGCGATAGATGAAGCCACCGGTGCTTTTTTAGCATTAGCAAGTGACGTCGATGGCGATGGAGACCAAGACATCGTCTTTGCGTCACAACCAGACAGCTCGCGAATCCAAATCGCTTGGCTTGAGAACTCAGACGGAAGAGGTATGTTTTTAAGTCCCCGAGTCATCGAATCAGAAAATGGCGGCTCTTTCATTCCGGTGGACTACGACGCCGACGGCGATACCGACATTATGACCTTTGCAAACCGCAAGCAAGACGTGGCATGGTACGAAAACACAGACGGGAAAGGAACCTTCGGTGAACGCCGCGTTATTGCAGACATAGATGCCTCAATTATTGAAGACTTCGACGGCGATGGCGACATCGACCTTCTGTCCCATTCGGAAAACGGACTGCATTGGCATCGTAATGAACAGGCAGGCGAATTCACATCAACACTGCTTGTTAGAGACAGTGACGTAAACTGGAAATCCGTGGGACTAACCGATTTTGATGGAGATGGCGACGCGGACGTTCTGATCGTACCTACCTATCTTGATGGCCTAGTGACTCGACTGGAAAACATTGGTGGAGAACAGGGGTTTCAAGTCACACCGACCAACATGGATGGCGGTGACTATTTGCTCTCAAATCGTTTTATTTCGGCAGACCTGGACGGAGATGGGGCTGAAGACTTAGCATCCACGTTTTACATAGACGAAGTGAATTATGGCGTTGGATGGTATCGAAATGTAGATAACTTCGATTCCTATTCCTATGAGCCTCTTTCGAGTTACCCCGCACCCTCCGCTATTTCAGTCGCCGACATTGACGGCGATGGTGATTTGGACTTGCTTGTTGCGTCATCGTTTACTTATGGCTACTTCATTCCTGAATACAAAATTGCGTGGTATGAAAACCTGGACGGTCGAGGCACTTTTGGGGAACCGAATATTTTGGGTGATGATACAATCGGTGCCAATTCGGTAGTGGCAGCGGATTTAGATGGCGACGGAGACCTGGACGTACTGGCGACGATAAGAAACCGAGTTATCCTCTATTCAAACGAAGATGGAATGGGCCAATTCAGTGATGCAGCCCAATTGACCACCGATTTGAATTTGACAGATTTTGAAGTTGCGGATTTGGATGGCGATGGCAACTTGGATATCATCGTAGCGAGCACGCTTTTTGAGCACCTTTCTTGGTTTCGTGGAAATGGCAATGGATTCTCGTCTGAACAAGAGCAACTTGGAGACTTTTGGAGCGACCGGTGGCTAAGTCAAAGCGTTATCGTGTTTGATGTCGATAGCGATGGAGATCTTGACGTCGTTTCGGCCACGGTCGAAATCGATATAGAAGGCCCAGGAGCGTCTCACGACCTGATCTGGTTTGAGAATATCGATGGCATTCCAAGGGCGAAACCGAGACCACTCGCGAGTCTTTTCGAACTAGATTTGTTTGGCCATGATGGAGTTTTTCAGGGCATCGCGACAGCCGATTGCGATGCCGACGAAGACCTTGACGTACTAGTCTTTACACATTTTGGTGAATTCGTAGTCGAAAACGAAGACGGACGTTTCTTTCATCCGGCACGAAGGATCGAATTCTGTGTGCCAACCATTGATAATGGTCTGGCTCCAGTTGCCGACATAGACAGTGATGGCGACATGGACCTAGTCTACATCCAAAACAATTCTGTTGCATGGAGCGCCAACGACGGCACCGGAACGTATTCCCGCCCCAACATTCTTATCCGGTTAGACGAAGAAATCGTTCGCAATCTTCACGTTGTCGATTTCGATCATGATCAAGATATGGATTTGGTCTATTCGACTTTAGACCAGATTAAATGGATCGAAAACATTGGCAATGGCGATTATCGCGAACCGCAATTACTCGGCCAACAACAACCAAAGCTTCCACACATCCAAGCAATCGTCGACGTTGACCATGACAACGACCTTGATTTCGTCTACGCCATTGGATGGTTTGAAAACCGAAGCATTGGCGATGTCAACAACGACGGTGTATTCAATTCAACGGACTTAGTTCTTGTCTTCCAGCAGGGCGAATACGAGGACCGTACCACCGAGAATTCGACTTTTGAATCCGGCGATTGGAATTCGGACGGGGAATTTGATTCGGCAGATTTGGTATTCGCGTTTCAGCAAGCCAACTATTCTTTTGACGCAAAGATTGCAGAATCCTTCGACGCTCTTTGGCCCGAAGAAGATTCGGCTTCGGGTTCCAAGCGACACCGCTCGCGTCCATTCTCGGCGTACGTAACCTAGACTTCGTCACTGCCCCACGAATCAGAGCCATCAAGAACAAGTCGCTTGTCATTTAGCGACTCCTTGTGCCAGACATCATCCAACGCCGCCGCCAGGATTGTCGACCGCGTCCATTCGACCGACTCGGGAAGGGAAGTTGGAACATACAGACCGGCTTGAAAAACGGCGACTAGATCCGCCGTCGTGAATTCTCGATCGCCATTCCAGTCTCCTTCGTCAAAGGACGAATTAAAGCGAACCGAATCTTCATATTCGCCCGCTTGGAAAACCGCCACCAAGTCGGTCGAATTGAACACTCCGTCATCGTTCACATCGCCTAGAAGTCGAGTTTCGCTCCAAAACAATTCGTTTTCTCCACCAACCGCCAACCAGTCGAAGTCGCCGTCGCCGTCCAAGTCCACTATCTCGGCACTCTTGAGACCATTTGGGGTTGGCGTGCGATAAAACAGGCTAAATTCGCCTGCACCCGCGTTCTCCAACCAACCATTGGACATAACAATATCCAGATCTTGGTCACCATCAACATCTTGGAATGGCAAGAATTCGCCACTCAGATTACTGTCAGACAAGATCACTTCAAATTCACCAAACTGACCATCACCCAGGTTTTGATTCCATGCCACTCGTTCAAAATTGGGAGCTATTGAAAACACTTCCGGCAGTCCGTCACCTGTCACATCAGCCAAGGCCACGTCCCATGCGCAGCGTTCACTGATAATCTCCTTGGGTCCGAAGACACCTGCCGACTGTTGCTGGAACCACGCGATTTCGTTACATCCCGACGCCGTCACTAAGTCCATGTCGCCATCTCCATCCATGTCAGCAACATCAAAAATGATAATCGATCGTTCCGGCATCAACTGGCCAGTCAACTCGAATTGTTGCGCCGCCGCTTGGAATTCGAACCACTGAATCCCATCGTTAACGCGAACAATCAAGTCTGACACACCATTCGCATCCATGTCGCGAAACACAATCTTATGTCGTAGCGAACCTTCGACAATGATCTGTTCGTCGCCGTAAGTCCCATCGCCTTGATTGGCTCGCCAAACGAGTTCGCTCGGTAAGTTAACTCCATTGACTCGCGTAAGGTACAGAACATCATCGTCACCATCGCCATCTAGATCCGCGATTTTCAGCTCTTGCGGCAGTTCGTTCGTTTCCATCATATGCGAATACTCCGATAGCGTCGCTTGACCATCGGTGTTTTCGTACCAACCAATCTGTCCGTTGTAGGACGAAACGACCAGATCTAAATCATGGTCACCATCAAGGTCAGTCGTCGCCACAGAGGACATCCAATACGGACGTCCTCGCTCGAATCCAGATCGCTCGACAAACGTCCCCAGCCCGTCGCTATTTTCGTACCAACGTTCCGACCTGGGCATTTCAGAACTGCCTATCAGATCCAGGTCGCCGTCCCCGTCCAAATCCGCTAGCGAAATTCCACCCCAAGATCCATCCAGCCCGACCACCGGATGCTCGACCCAGTCGCCACCTTGTCCATCGTTCTCCAGCCAAAAAACACCCTCGCTGTAATAACGAGCAAACACAACGTCGACATCACCGTCCCGATCAATATCCTGGAATTCCGCGTCTTGAATTCGCGGACTGTTAATAGTGTGTTTTGCTGAGTAGTTGCCATCTTGGTATTCCAGCCAATTAAGCCCCTCATACAAGGCTAACGTTAGATCCTGATCACCGTCCCCATCTACATCCACCAAGGAGGCGTGATGCGGCGTGTCGATATCGTCTTGTATGGGCAATCGTTGGATGGAATACGCTCCAAGATTATCCAGCTTTTCGAATAGGAAATGGCCATCCGGAGTGGATCCAATAAAGTCTATGTCACCGTCGCGGTCCAGATCTTCGGCATACCTCAAGTCGGCTTCAGCCAACAATGCATCGCCATTTCGTAATTCGAAGCTCCCAGCCCCATCGGTGTTTTCGAACCAAGTAAAGCCTAGTGCCCTTGGTCGGCGTACCACCACATCCAGATCCGCGTCACCATCGAAATCGGTCAATGACAAGTAGTGAGCCCGAGTATCATAGACCGTCAATTGCTGCACGAATTCAAGTTGTGGATGGCCGTTGTTGCGATACCACCCTGCACCGGCAAAAAGATCTGACTTCAATACATCCAGATCGCCATCATTATCGATGTCTACGATAACAGTTCGACCATTCAGATTAGCCCCATCCCAAAAGATCTTTCCGGTAGCAAATTCGCCGTTTCCTTGGTTTTCATGAAGCGTCAGGTATCTCGAAAAATGCGATCCCGTTATCACGTCTAGGTCGCCATCGTTGTCAGCATCCACCACATGCACTGGTTGAATGTCCGCGTCCATGGTTCGCACGATTTCGTGAAGCTCGAATCCAAACGCAGTAAGGACCCATCTCCCTTCCAGCTCTTCCGGTCCCATTGATCTTCGGTTCGCGAATCGCTTTGTACGTGACATCATTTCCTCCCCTGTGTGTCATTCGAATCCCGACATTGTGTCATCGGCGGTCGACACCATTTTGACGAAATCTCCCTCGTTCGCCTCCGTCGTTTGCGGAAATCTGCCTGCGGTTTACACGGTATTGCAATCAAAAAACACTGGTCGTGCGAGTTAGCCAAAGCGGTTCGATCAGGTCGGACAAAGCGTTTACCTCGAGCCGTGCCGCATTGGATAAAGCTGTAGTTGCTTGTACGTCCAGCAAGAGTCCGTTATTCTGCGCAGTGTTGAATTCGAAGGAAGACGCGGGGTTGGCGAGAGTTTTCACGTAGGAGCATTGATGATGAAATGGCAAAGTTGGCTGACGTTTTGGGTTTGTGGTCTGGGCTGTTGTGCGAATGGGGTTCGAGCTGATTTGATTGGCTATTGGCCCTTTGACGGATCGTCCGAAGCGATTGTGGGCGAAGATGGATTTGACGTAAACGGTCCGCTGGACGTGGCGGTCGATCGGAATGGTACTGCCCGAGGTGCGTTGGAGTTCAACGGCATTGATCAATATGTGGAAGTCTCGGGTGGAGGCGGTTTGGACGGAGTGTTGGGCGGAACCATCAGCATGTGGGTGGCCTGGAACGGATTCCAAGACAGCGACTGTTGTGGCGGCACCGCCGGTAGCGTGTTGGCTCGGCAAGCCAACGGTCAATTCTCTGACAACATCTTGACACTCAGCGATCCCGATCCAGAATTCGGCAGCGTGGTGTGGAGACAATCAGGCGGTCCCGCTCCGGCACTGATCACCGGCCTAGATCCCGTAGGTGACGGGCAATGGAGACACATTGCCGTGACGTTCAGCCCGCTCGGAAGCGAACTGTTTATCGACGGCGAATCGCAAGGCACGGCTGTCGGGAACACTCCGCTGAACAGCAATCCCGATATTCCGCTGTCCATTGGCGCTTGGGCCGGTGACGGACAAGGCTTCAGCGCCACCTTCATTGACGATGTGGCTATTTTCGACGACATCCTGAGCGGTTCGCAAATCGCCAGCCTGTTTGACGGAAGCAAGACGCCCGAAACCGTTGGTCCTGGCACGCCCGTGGGTGAAATTCCTCCGCCAGAACTGCCCCTCGGTGCGATCCGAGCCACCATTCATTCTGTGTCCAGCAATCTGGGTGACAACTCGGGCTTTAATCGTCGAGCGGACTTTTTGGTGGATCTTTCCGGCTGGGACGACGGCACGCATGTCATCAATCCGGAAGGGAGTATGTGGTTAAACAACGGTTCATTTGTGGAACCGAATGACTTTGACCCGGAAGTCACGTTCGACCTGGGCGGCGTCGTTAGCTTAGACAGTGTCAAAGTCTGGAACTACAACGAAGATCTGGAAGGTCGACCGGAATTACTGGGACGAGGTGTGGCGGTGGCAGATATTTTGATCGCGGGCGAAGACGAAGACTATTCGGTCCTGATTGAAGATCAAGAATTCGAAATCGCGCCCGGCGATACGACGATCGATTTCGGCCAAGTCATCGAACTCGGCGGCGTACAAGCGCGTTACGTTCGCTTCGCCATCTCGGAAAATCACGGCGGCGACAATGATTTTGTCGGACTCAGCGAAGTCATCTTCTTTGGCGATGGTGGACTACGAGGTGATTTTGATGGCAGCGGAGTGCTGGATGCCGCCGATATCGACGCGCTGTCGGCTGTGGTACAAGCCGACACGGATGAAGGGCGTTTCGATCTAGATGCCAACGGCCAAGTCGACGAACTCGATCGCATTGTTTGGGTCGAAGAACTAAAGAACACGTGGTTCGGCGATTCCAATATGGACGGCGAATTCAATTCGTCCGACTTTGTCCAGATTTTTACTCGCGGCCAATTCGAAGATAACGTTCCCAATAATTCTGGTTGGGCCGATGGCGATTGGAACGGCGATGGCGATTTCACCACCGCCGATTTTGTGGCTGCGTTCAGCGACGGCGGCTTTGAAGTGGGGCCTCGAACTGACGTCGCAGCGGTGCCCGAACCAAGTTCGCTGACGTTGGTCATCGGTGGCGTCCTACTGCTGTTGCCACGAAGACGGCCGTAAAAGCCACTGCCCGTTTCGCATGGACTCTTGGGGCGACACCGCAAACACGGTGTCGCCCATTTTTTGTTTATGAACCACCCGGCGACTTGACGATTGCAAACTTAGTGTTACATTTACACTAAGAAAGGACGGTGATCACAGTGAATGATTGCTATCTACCGCATGCTTCGCTATTGACCGATTTGTATCAACTGACCATGTCGTATGGATATTTCCATAGCGGGATGGCGCAGCGGCGATCGGTCTTTCAGTTGAGTTTCCGGCGATGCCCGTTTGGAGGTGAATACGCCATTGCCGCTGGATTGGGTTCGGCACTGGACTGGGTCGAACACTTTGGATTCGGTCGAGACGAAATTGCGTATCTGCGAACATTGACCGGGGCGAACGCCAGACCCTTGTTTTCTGAAGACTTTCTTCGCTTTCTAGGATCCGCTCGTTGTGAATGCGATATCGACGCCGTTCCAGAAGGGACAGCGGTCTTTCCGCACGAACCTTTGGTTCGCGTCTCTGGTCCGTTATGGCAATGCCAGCTGATGGAAACGGCGCTGCTGAACATCATCAACTTCCAAACGTTAATTGCCACCAAGGCCAGCCGAGTTTGCCGAGCGGCGGAAGGGGAACCGGTGCTGGAATTTGGACTGCGTCGAGCACAAGGGCCGGACGGCGGATTGTCTGCCACTCGAGCTGCCATGATTGGCGGCTGTGCAGCTACATCCAACGTGTTGGCTGGGAAGATATTGGACGTTCCGGTCAAGGGAACGCATGCCCATAGCTGGGTGATGGCGTTTCCGGACGAACAGACCGCGTTTCAAAAGTACGCCGATGCGATGCCTAACAATTGCGTCTTCCTGGTCGATACATACGATACGCTTCGCGGAGTGGAACAGGCGGCAAAAATCGGAGTGAAGCTGAACGAAAAAGGACATTCGTTGGTGGGTGTTCGCTTGGATTCGGGCGACTTCGTTTCGCTCAGCCAGGAAGCTCGTCACATTCTGGACGAACACGGTCTGACCGGCGCGGCGATTGTGGGCAGCAACGATCTGGACGAATATGAAATCGTTCGGCTCAAACAACAGGGCGCCAAGATCGATACCTGGGGCGTGGGCACTCGTTTGATCACCGGCTACGACCAACCGGCTCTAGGCGGCGTTTACAAATTAGCCGCCATTGAAGACGAAAACGGCGTGCTGCAGCCCAAGATGAAGCTTTCCAACGAACCAGCCAAGTCGTCCATTCCGGGAGCGTTGCAGATAAGGCGTTTTTCGCAAGGTGCCAAGCATATCGGCGATGTGCTATATGACACTCGGCTGGCAACAACCGATTTGGCAAGCGGAACCGATCTGGCTACGGGCCGAACCATCACCATGACAGGCGTGGGACATGATTTACTAATTCCGTTTGTCGAAAATGGTAGTCGCTTGCACGACAACGACGCCGTGATGGAAATTCGCAAACGGACGCTACGAGAAATCAGCCGGTTGCCGGACGATTGCCTGCGGTTCGAAGATCCCGTTCGCTATCCAGTTGCTCTGGAAACGAACCTACAACAACAGAGAATAAACCTGATGACGGCTCACCAATCTAACATCCTGCAAACGGAAAAACCATGAAACTGATCAAGGTTGCGGCGGCGGTGTTGAACCAAACGCCTCTGGACTGGGCCGGGAACACGGACCGCATTCGTCAAGCGATTTCTATGGCGCACGGCGAAGGCGTTTCGATTCTGTGTTTGCCCGAACTGTGCATCACCGGCTACGGGTGCGAAGATGCGTTTCATTCACCTGGCGTGCATGCCACGGCCTTTCAAATCTTGACGGAACTGGCCGAATCCACCTGTGACATGATTGTGTCATTCGGACTGCCGATCATGCATGCCGGCGGCGTCTTCAACACCGCGTGTCTTGTCACCAACGGTCAGATATTAGGATTCGTCGGCAAACAATTCCTGGCCGGCGACGGCATCCACTATGAACCTCGCTGGTTCAAACGCTGGCCAGCCGACACCACCGCCACGCTGCACATGGGCGGCCAAGATTACCCGATTGGCGATCTGCTGTTTCGCTGTGGCGACGTGCGAATTGGATTTGAGATTTGCGAAGACGCTTGGGTAGGTGAACGGCCCGGAGCGGATTTGGCGGCGCGAGGTGCGGACATCATTTTGAATCCCAGTGCCAGCCATTTTGCCTTTGGCAAGCATCAGATTCGCAAACGGTTTGTACTGGAAGGTTCGCGTGCGTTTCAGGTCAGCTACGTCTATGCGAACTTATTGGGCAACGAATCGGGCCGAGCGATCTTTGACGGCGACGCCATGATTGCGTCCAATGGTCAGATCTTGGCTGCGGGCGAACGTCTGTCGTTTGCCGATGTTGACGTGACGGCAGCGTTGATCGATGTCGATGCGACGCGAATGCAGCGAGCTCGTACGGCTAGTTTCGACCCCGATGTGCAAACAGACCCGGACTATGTGGTGAATTGCGATTTTTCGTTCCCGAATCCGGAACCGATGCACGCCGAAGTCATCCGCCAAGACTGGGAAGACGTGCAAGAACCCAAAGCCGAAGAGTTTACTCGAGCAGTCGCGTTGGGCTTGTTCGATTATGTTCGCAAGAGCCGATCGTCCGGCGTGGTGGTTTCGCTCAGCGGCGGAGCCGATTCGGCCGCCGTGGCGTCACTCAGCTATTTGATGTTGCGGCTGGCCGAACAAGACATCGGCCTGGACGGCATCCGCAACAAGCTTTCGTACCTTTCAGACAGTGACAAGTTGTTGTCGGTAGAGGCGTGGGCTCGGCGAATGATCACCACCGTCTACCAGGCTACTCGTAATAGCACCAACACCACCAAGAACGCAGCGGCGGCGGTGGCGCAAGGCATTGGTGCCCATCACCTGGTATTTGATGTCGACGCCATTGTCGAGCAATACAAAATGACGGTCGCCGGAGGATTGGGGCGAGAACTAACTTGGCAGCAAGACGATATCGCGTTGCAAAACATACAAGCTCGAGTTCGCGCGCCCAGCGTCTGGATGCTGGCCAACGTGTTTGGTTCGTTGCTGCTGTCGACCAGTAACCGAAGTGAAGCAGCCGTGGGTTACGCCACGATGGACGGCGATACCAGTGGTGGATTGGCACCGATTGCCGGCATCGATAAAGCTTATTTGCGAACTTGGCTGGTCTGGTTAGAAACAACCGGCCCGGTAGGCATTGGCCCCATTCCCGAACTGGCTGCCGTGAACCAACAACAACCTACGGCTGAATTGCGTCCCCAGTCCGAAGGTCAAACGGACGAAGGAGATTTGATGCCGTATGTAATCTTGGATCAGATAGAACGGCTGGCGATTCGAGACAAATTGATGCCGCTGGAAGTCTTGCGACAGATGCGATCCAAGCATGCTGACATTGATCTGTCACAAATGGCGACATGGGTAGATCGTTTTTTTCGACTGTGGTGCCGCAATCAGTGGAAACGAGAACGTTATGCTCCTTCGTTCCATTTAGATGACGAAAACTTGGATCCCAAGACGTGGTGTCGCTTTCCCATTCTGTCCGGCGGGTTCGAAATGGAACTCGAGCAGATGCGGGCGTACGTTGAGGCCAAGGTTCGTGGAAACAGGAGCCCATCATGAGCAAATCGAATCATCCGTTTTGTTATGAATACGCTCGCCCCGCCGTTTCGGTCGACTGCGTCACGTTCGGCCTAGACGAAGACGGACTGAAGGTATTGTTGATCGAACGCAAGTTGGAACCGTTTGCCGGTTGCTGGGCCTTGCCGGGCGGCTTTGTCGAAATGCACGAATCGCTGGAAACGGCTGCCAAACGGGAATTAGAAGAAGAAACAGGCTTGAAGGTGGAATACCTGGAACAGCTGTTTACGTTTGGGGATGTCCAACGAGATCCTCGTGACCGAGTGATCACGGTGGCGTATTTTGCGTTGGTAAAACTGACTGATCACGCCGTGGAAGCCGCCAGTGATGCTCGGCAAGCCGTCTGGTTTCCCGTGGACGAAACGCCCGATCTGGCTTTCGATCACGACCAAATCTTGCAGGTCGGTTTTGAACGGCTGAGAAATAAAATTCGCTATCAGCCAATAGGGTTCGACTTGCTGCCGAAGAAATTTACGCTCCGCCAACTGCAGCAGTTGTACGAACATTTGCTACGACGTCCGCTAGATAAACGAAATTTTCGCAAGCGAATCCTCGAGATGGGAATTCTGCAAGAGTTGGACGAAGTAGAGCAGGGCGTGGCGCATCGAGCGGCCAGGCTGTATCGTTTTCACGAACGGCAATACAACCAACTGGTGAAGCAAGGATTCAACTTCGAGATTTAAACATGAACACATTGATCATTGTCGATGTTCAAAACGACTTTCTTCCAGGCGGAGCACTTGCCGTTCCGCAAGGCGATGCCGTGATTCCGGTGCTAAATCAGATGCAACCGTGGTTCGATCAGATCATTGCCACTCAAGATTGGCACCCGCCGAACCATGCCAGCTTTGCGGCGAACCATCCAGGCCGAAACGTCGGTGACGTGATCCAATTGGACGGCATCGAACAGATTCTATGGCCAGTCCATTGCGTGCAGGATACGCCGGGCAGCGAATTTGCGGCGGAACTGGACGCAAGTCGGTGGGATCGTGTTTTTCAGAAGGGGACTGAAGTCCGTATCGACAGCTACAGCGGCTTTTTCGATAACGACCATCGTTCGGCCACGGGGCTGGCAGATTATTTGCGAACCATCGGTGCCAAGCGAATCTTTGTCGCGGGACTCGCCACCGACTACTGCGTGAAATTCACGGCACTCGACGCACAGCAACTTGGGTTTGAAACCTACTTGATTCGAGACGCTTGCCGAGCGGTCAATCTGCAGCCCAACGACGAAGCGAACGCCATCGCTGCGATGCATTCCGCCGGCATTCGCGTGGTGAATGCCGACCAGTGCCAAGTAGAAAGATGGTAGTCAAATCGGGTGACGAGTCAAGAATGAACGTTATTCGGAATTCGTCGCCTCATTCACTACGACATCCGGTTTTTGGCATCCTATGCCATGATGTCAGAGACAACTCGGCCGTGGACATCGGTCAGGCGGAAGTCGCGGCCGGCAAAGCGGTAGGTTAGCTTGGTGTGATCAAATCCTAACAGGTGCAACAACGTGGCGTGCAAATCGTGAACGTGCATGCGTTTTTCTACCGCTCGAAATCCAAATTCGTCCGTTGCGCCGTGCACATAACCACCTTTCACGCCTCCGCCGGCCAAGCAAAGACTAAAACCGTAGTGATTATGGTCTCGACCAAATTTCGATTCGTTTCCTCGAACTTCCACTGTCGGAGTGCGACCAAATTCGCCGCCAATGATCACCAATGTCGAATCCAACATGCCTCGTTGCTTTAGATCCGTAATCAACGCGCCGATTGCTTGCGAACATTCGCTCGCCAACTTGCCATGATTCTCTTCAATCTTGTCGTGATTGTCCCACGGCTGCCATGCTCCATGCCATAGTTGCACAAACCGGACTCCTCGTTCTGCTAGGCGTCGAGCCATCAGGATTTGCTTCGCTTGCGGCGTCTCTCCATACATGCGGCGAATGTATTCCGGTTCGTGCGATAAATCAAAAGCTTCTCGAGCGGTATCTTGCATCCGATAGGCTTGTTCGAAGGAATGAATTCTGGCTGACAAGGGATTGTCATCTTCGTGCGAACCGGCGTGCAGCAAATTCAGACGCTGTACCAAATCCAATTGCCTACGTTGTGCGGCGGGCGAAAGCTGGTCGTTACGAATATTTTCGATCAATTCGTCAATCTTGGTTTTGGCCGTGTCAATGTACGTTCCTTGAAAGACGCTGGGTAAAAATGCTGACTGCCAATTTTGTGTCCCTTTGACCGGCAAACCGCCGGGTGACATCGCGATGAAACCTGGCAGATTTTCGTTTTCGCTGCCCAAGCCATATGTCAGCCACGAACCAAAACTGGGACGCACCACGTTGGCCACGCCGCAATTCATCAGCATGAGCGACGGTTCGTGGTTCGGCAAATCGGCGTACATCGATCGCACCACGCACACATCATCAATCACTTGGCCGATATGGGGAAACAGGTCGCTGACTTCAATGCCACTGTTGCCATACTTTCGAAACGGAAACGGCGACGCCATGGCCGCTCCGGTCTGGCGTTCCGTAATCAGATTGGGCACGGTCAGCGATTGACCATGCCGCTTGGTCAGTTCCGGCTTAGGATCGAACGAATCGACATGCGACAGCCCACCGTTCAAGAAAATGTGGATCACTCGCTGCGCCTTCGCGGCAAAATGCGGCGGCTTGCCAGACAACGGATTCGCGGTGGACGTGCTGGCCGCAGCAGTCGATTCGCGACACAGTAAATCGGTCACTCCCAAACCGGCCAGGCCCAAGCCGGTACGCTGCAAGAAAGATCGTCGTCCGAAGTCCAGTCGTCTTGGCGGGTCGTTAGGGAACATAGATTAACTCGTTCAATTGCAAGAGTGCGTGTGCTGTGCGAATCCAGCTTTCCATTTCGGATAATTCTGCATCCACCGGCGCGTCGGCGGATAGTGCGCGGGAAACATTCTGCCGATAATCGATCACGGCCGAGCGTTCTGTATCGGTTGGTTCTCGAGCGAACAGTTTTTGGAACAACCAATCGATCTTGGCGTTGTCCGTCTTTCCGTCGAATTGAACCACCGTTCCCGCCAACGCTTCCGCTTGCTTGCGCACAAAAGGGCTATTCAAAAAGAACAATTGTTGTTGCGGCACGGAAGTTATCGGCCGCTTGCCGACCGTCATGTCGGGCACCGGGAAGTCAAAGTTGGTGGCAAAGCCGGACGCGTGTTGACGGTCAATTCGTAGAAAGATGGTGCGGCACGTGGCATCCAGATCGTCGGGCGACAGAGGAATACTCGGACCATTTCGTTTCTGATCCAACCGACCAGAAACCGCCAACAAGGAATCTCGAATCACTTCCCATTCCGCTCGACGCGGCACGAACCGCCAGTACAACTGATTGGCCGGATCCATCTGCATGGCATCCGTTCGCGACGAATTAGACTGACAAAACGTGTGCGATGATACCATCAACCGATTCAGTTCTTTCAGCGACCAATCATGTTCCATCAACCACCACGCCAAATAATCCAGCAATTCCGGATGCGTCGGTGGCTGACTGCGACTGCCAAAATCGTCCATCGAATCTACCAAAGCTTGGCCAAAATGCCATTGCCACATACGATTCACAATCACGCGAGCCGTCAGCGGATTACGCCGGTCGATAATAGACTTAGCCAGCTCCATTCGTCCACTACCGCGATGGATGGCAAATTCATCCACAACTGACCTTTTCGTTTCCGCATCATCCGCCAGACTCGCCAACAGCAACGTCGGCACGTGACGATCCACATCGCTACCCAGTCGATCGGGTTGGCCTCGTAGAAAAACGTTTGGCTCCACCGGTTCGTCACGATCACGCAACAACATGGCTCGAGCCGCCGCGTCCGGAAAATCCACCGTCAGTTCTTCAATCTTGCCTTGCAAGTTGCGTAATTCGACATGTTCATCCAACTGATAGCAATCGACCGATTCCAGTGGCGTCAGCACTGTCGGACTCCCTGGTCCCATCAGCGATTGCCGTAGCTGTTCGCTTGCGTCGTCCGGCAAACGATTTGCATCAGGATGATGCGAAACGAAGGTCTTCCACTGCTGATCAATCGACTCAAACAGTTGGCCCAGACGACGAGCCAACTCGACCATCGACTCGGGCGGCGAATCCGCCAATTGCTGCTTCCACGCGGTATTGCCGTGCCATGCATGTAATTGCTCTGCAAAGGCCGCGGCAAATTCCGTTTTGTCAAACGAGTCCATTCGTTTCCAAATACCAAAGACCGGATCATGTTCCGAGCGAGAATCAATGTAGTTTCGCCAGCGACGAACCGCCCCGTAGCCATACGCCGTGGGCGCTCGCAAATAGGTTCGCTCGGTAAAGACCGGATTGGTTTCGCCGAGTCGGTGCCGTACCGATTCTTGCACGATATAAACCAGATAGTCCGCCGCAAATTTACGAAGTTCGTCCTCAATCTGATGATGCAACTGATCAAAACGCTTTTCGAAAGCAGCGGTCCGTTCGTTCATTTCCGCAACGTATTGGGCTTCCGCTTCGGACGGTTCATTTGGTTCGACCAACAGCGGCAGTCGCGAATGATGCGGCAGATAGGAACTATTGAGTATTCCATATAGCGAATAATAATCGGCCGACGGAATCGGATCGTATTTGTGATCGTGGCAGCGAGCACAACTGGCGGTGAGCCCGAGGAATCCTCGAGTGATCACGTCAATCCGGTCATCCAGAATGTCGTACGGATTGAAATTGAAATACCGACCAACGGTCAAGAATCCGCCACCGGCCATTCGCCAACGTTGAT
>JAGQOZ010000668.1 GCA_020426955.1 Planctomycetales bacterium | reverse complement strand
ATACCATTTGGATTTCACCGTGTTTTCGCAATTCCGTAAAGACGATTCCACGCCTTTCTGTGTTTACGGCGAATCGGCTTTGCAATGTCTTGCCTGTTCACTTCCTGAATCCGTCTTGTTCGCCCATCCACCCCGGACTGATTGGTGGCCGCTACCATGCGTCGACGTTCGCTGATCGTCACGCGTGACTCAAGCATAAAGTCGGTTCCTCCGCTACGCGGCCCCTCCAACTTTACGCTTGCAGCGTCCGCCTGTGCCGCATGATGGACGCTTGCCATCAGGCCGGGGAGGTCTCGGCCGAGAACCAAACGAAAGGAAGGACATCATGTCAAACAACAGCAAACCGATTTATCGCAAACTACTTCGTGGAGGCATCAGTGCCGCCGTTTTTGAAAACACTCGCGACGGCCGTACCTATCGCAGCGTCAATCTGCAACGCAGCTATCGCAAAGGCAATGAATGGGTGCGAATGAGCATCTATCTCGACCACGAACACATCCCGTTCATGATCGAAGCTCTGGATGCCACCTGGAAATTCCTCAATGGCGATCTGATGCCGCTGGAAGAAGAATCTGATCCAGTCGATTCGAGCGATTCGCAAGAACCAATCGGCGAAGCCGCTTAGCCAACATCAACATCGCCGCTCTCGCTTCACAGCGAGGGCGGTGATTCGAAAGGAAACTACTATGCCGAAGATTGTGCCGAAACGTACGACGCTTCCTCTTCCTGGTTGATTCGCTTGCTTCGCTGATGGCGACGGTGCCGACGAAACATCTGATGTCTTCCGCCTGACAACCGACGAACACATCGTTGTGACTTATTTCCGATACGCTCGTGAAGAATCGCGTGTATGTGCTTGAAGGCCTGTTTGACTACCTTCGCGGCATTGAAGATGTTCGACGGCAAGCTAGACGGCAACGCGATGCTGCCCAATTCGGTGGCACTCAAGGACAAAGCGGTCGACTGGCTCCAGCAGCACCAGCCAACCACGATCGAACTCTACCGCGACAACGACCGATCCGGCGAAGAACTCGCCACTCGCGGCGAATCAATCTGCAATCAACCTGAGTGTAATCGACGGGCTTCGTTGCAATTCAGATCAATAACGAATCGGCCTTGCTTCTTTGAGGTCGTCTTTTCCCGAAGGGTTCATACTCAGGTGTTCAATATCACTAACGTTTCAAGCAAGAATTGACGAAGGTTCTACAGCCCATTAGAATGGGCGGTTTTCGATTGGCTCATCGTGAGTCCCACATGCTTGGCCATTCTCGGACTATGAACCCCGAAAAAACCGAACGTCTTCAGTACGCCGTTCCTGAAGGCAATGGCAAATGACGAATATCAAGTCTCTAATGTCAAACCTGTTTCCACCTCCGCCATTCACCATCGAGTTTAACTGCCGAGAAAATATCCCATGCCGAAATTGATAGCCGCCGTTGTCGTGATTCTTGGTTCCGCTTCCGCCGTCTATGTCTCCGCTGCTGACTTGGTCTTCGATTGGGCTGCCGTCGGCAACGCGGGAAATGCCAACGACACGCACGGTGATGGATACGGCGCCGTTGCCAATGCCTACCGTATCAGCAAATACGAGGTTACGAACAACCAGTATGCGGAGTTTCTCAATGCTGTGGCAGCAACGGACAGTTTCGGCGGTTCGGACCCGAACTTGTACAACGCCAACATGGACATAACACGGAGCGGAAGTTCTGGCAGCTTTACCTATGCAGTGAATGCGGGATTCGAGACCAATCCCGTGAACTATGTCTCGTTCTTTGATTCGATGCGTTTCGTGAATTGGTTGGAAAACGGTCAGGGAACGGGTGGCACCGAAGGCGGGGTCTACAACATTGGCACGGGAGTGAATGAGACCCGAGCAGCGGGAGCGACCTTCTTTCTCCCGAGTGAGAACGAATGGTACAAGGCGGCCTATCACGATCCGACAGCGCCCGGCGAATATTGGGATTACCCGACGCAAAGCAATACGGTTCCGACTGCCGCCAGTGCCAATGCGGGCAACGTCGTTGGCGACACGACGGACGTAGGCACGTACACAAACGCCACGAGCTTCTATGGCACCTTCGACCAAGCGGGTAACCTCTGGGAGTGGAATGAGGCCGTTAAAGGTTCGGATCGTGGTATGCGTGGCGGGAGTTGGAACCTCCACTGGTTAGACTCGGCTTCGTCGAACCGCGACTTCATCAACCCCACGGTCGAGTTCAATTTCATAGGTTTTCGCGTGGCAAGTGTCCCTGAACCAAGTTCGCGGCTGTATGGAGGTGTTGTGTTTTTTGGACTTTTGTGCTGGAAAAAGATACGCAGCTAACCCTTTCTGCTTTTTCCCATTTACGCTGTTCCCGTTGAGATTCTGCCGAATGAATGAAATCGCTAACCAACTCGCCATCCGGCCAAAAGTCGGAATTCAACGAGCGGAAATCATTTAGGACACCGACCCGTTGTTGCAATGCTAGTTCGTCGACGGTGATATTTTTCGCCAACGTATGAAACTCGGCAGAATCAGCCCGTTCATTGCGATATCGCTTGGCAATAGCGGCAATAAACTCTTCGGCGGAAGCGAAGTCACCGGTTTCGATAGCCGACAAAATGAGCTTTTCCGTTTCACCGTTGATTTCGATTTGCATGGTTCATCAATCCTGTTCGTGCCATGTAATCTCCCATCGAATCTGGCATGGACAATCAGAAATGTCAACGCGATTCTGCCATTCGCAAGGCTCGCTGCGAAGGCCGAGGCCCCTGTTTCGAAGTCTATTGTCATTCGACCGACCGAGGAATCGTTGATCGGTATGGTCGCAATCGGCTGGATAAGCGAATCGCCAAAGCGATTGCTCGCAGCTTGAATGAATACTTGCCTGATTGATCGAGAACGGTTTTGTTTTCAGGCTGAAGAATCATCGTCCGCAGGAAAAACAGACGAGACTTCGAATAGATCGGAAATCTCGTCATCGGCTTCTTGCCAATCGCCAATAATTTTGACTTGGCCGGCCCAAAAGCCTCCTTGCCTGGGCGTGACATCGCCTCGACTCCGTCGACCCTTTAGGACGCCGCGAATTCGTCGGATAAGGTGCTGCCAGCGATTCTTGGCATTTTCCATAGTCCAATGCATTTATTGCCTCGTGGTTTAGCTTCTGCG
>JAGQOZ010000667.1 GCA_020426955.1 Planctomycetales bacterium | reverse complement strand
AGTGGCGCATCGTCCATGGGGAAGCCAAAGTCGTCTCCTTGATCCAAGTTGTCTTCGGGCTGTTCTTCTGGAGTTTCCGTTGGTTGATCGGCAGTGGTATCACGTTCTTTGCGTACCAGTGGTTCGCGACTTTCTGGCTGTTGCAAATTGGCAAAGATAGTAGGCCATGACGCCGACCGTTCGCGAAGCGAAACCAATTCGCCGGATCGAGTGGCTAGGATGATGCGATCTGTAGACTGATTGACGTATTGCAAGTCAGCCTTGCCGATATTCACTCTGGCTAACCGCCCACCATTGGTCCGATCCAGCACCAGCAATTCGTTAAATCGAGACAGCGCGTAGATACGAGTCTTGCTGGCAGCCAGGAATCGTTCCACTCCGCGACAGACCCAACGCTCCATGCCATCTTCTTCGTTCACGCAATATAGGTCTCGACCAGCGGTGATAAGGTAAACATCTTTTTCGATCGAAACGGGTGGATGCACAATTTCGTCACCGGCAGCAAACTCCCACTGCGTTGAACCTCGAATATCATCCAATGCAAACGCGTATCCGGACGTCGACGCCACCACCAGCCTATTTGCGTTGGTCAGTGCGGGAAAGGCTTCGATGCTGCCTCCCAGTTCAAAGCGGTACATAACTACGGGCGAATTGGCATTGGCCACAATCATATCGCCGTTTTCTGTGGTCCAACTCACTGTATGAGATCCAACGGTGGGGCGTCCGGTGATTTCACCGCCCGATACATATCGCCAAGGTGGCCGACTGGTGTCAGTCAGATGAAAGCCTTCCATCAAGCCGTTGATCGTGGGCACAAACACCCAATCAACACTCATGCCTGGGCCCAGCGTGGCGTCCAACGGTCCGACGGCAGGTGTGCTCACCAAGCGTTCTTCGCGAAGTAATTTGCCTGTGTTGTAGTCCAGCAAAGACAAATTCGCTCCATTCACGGCAGCCACGATTGTACCGTTGGATGCAGCGGCCATACCGGGCGATGTGGAACGGCCAACAGAAACAGACCATTCAGTCCCGCCCGTTTCTGCATTGATGCACTGCAAGACACCATTGCTGGTTTGGCAAAAGATGCGAGTTCGTGGCACCAGACGCTCTTCCAATTTAGGATGCTGTCCTAAGGCTTCTCGGCGAATCACCTCAATGTCGGCCATTCGTTTCGCGGCCGCTCGACCATCGGCGCCGGGAAATTGCAATTCGGAAAAACGAGTCACACCTTGATCATGGTGCACTTCCATGATCGAAACTTGCGACACCGGATTGACGTGCAAAGTGATTTCGCCCAGCGAACCGTATCTTCGGTCAACTTGCACTTGGCTGGACCACATCAATTCCAGTCCTGCTTTTCGCAACGCCGACGAAGAAAGATCCAACTGCGCGGAAGCGGACGACACCAACATTAGTGCCATTACCACAAAGGTTTGGCGAAGAACGCCCATTCGAAATGCCATTACGACTTCTTCTCTGTTAACAATTTCATGCACGGTTTCTGACAATCGCTGGCGTTCATGCCGCCTCAAAATGGACACAAACCAACGAAACCAGCTTAGCAGACCGTCCAAATCAACTTGGATACCGATCGGTTTCATGATAATCAAACTGACTCAAAACCGCACGTAAAGTCTTTCCGGGACAGCCCGATTTTCTGTTTCGATCAGCAAACATTCTCGTACGTTTGATAAGAGACTTGAATTGGACTTGGCCAAAACAGCCCTCTCTTGGGTGGGGCACCCCGTGGACCGAATGTTCACTAGCCCTTACGATTGTCCGTTTGATGGGCTGCGAATGGGTCGCGGCAAAAGTCACACACGAATCTACACTCGGTTGATGACCAGGTTTTAGGGAGTCGAAAAATGGATCTGCGCGACCTCGGTTCGGAAGCTCACGCCGCTCTCGAACAGTCGCTCGGGTACCTCAATTTTTCGTCCGGCAACGCGGACTCGCGGTTCCTAACCTCCATTAACCAGCTTTACGAAGCCGTCGAAGGATCGTGGGATATCCGCGCCACGTTGCCGGATGATGCGTGGCGAACCGTGATTCGTTTGATGCACGCCAAATTGGACGAATTAGTTCAAGCCGAATCGGCCGCCTTTGCCGACGCCACACAAGCGAAACAGGTTCTTCGCCTTATCGAATTCGTCTTGCCGCAGTATCGCGAATTCCACCGAGACCTCTTGTTTCACCAACAAGACGGGCTGCTGTTTCGGCCCTTTCTGTTGGCTCGTTTCTTTGAAGCCATTTTGCAGACCGGCGGCCCCTGGGATGACGACAACGCCGTCTGCCAGAAAGTCTTGCAACGCATTAATGACTACGTGGGCTACCGCCCTGTAGCTGTCTTGGAAACTCAGCGCTGCGAGGTTTACGCGCATGAAAAGGTGCGGCCAATTCCGTTGTATGTGCGCGGAGTAGGCGCGGCGATTGGACGTTACCAACCGGTGATCGAACGCGCCATTCAAATGATCGAAGCCACCGATCCCGATATCTTACGCGCCGCCGGTTTTTACCCAGACCATCTGGAAGAACTGTGCATTGATCCTCGAGCGTATGACTTTGACCACCCTGTCAACAAGCGGCCGAACTATCATTTCGGCCAATGGGACATCCACACCATCAACGACCATGGGTTCTATTCGCGGTTCGTTATTCAACAAGTCACATTGGAATCATTGACTCAGCGAATTGTTCGCAAGAGCCCTATTTCATTGAGCGATCGCATCACGGAAGCGGCCGCCGTGTTGGCCGGAACCATCTTGATGGCCTCTGGAATCACCGGTCCCGCGCCAGACGCGTACGATTCCAACATGACGTTGGCCAAGTTGTTGCCGGTGATCGCTGGGTATCGAGACGAATTTTACGCTCGGCTGATCAACCAATTGCCCGCTGCTCATCAGCGCCGCTTAAAGGATGAAGCGAACCGATTGCGTCAACCGTTTGGCGCGGCTCGACAGCACCTGAATGCCGAATTGACCAAACGCCGAGCGTCGCAATTAGAACACGTTCGCTTGGCCAGTATTTTCGCTCGCATGGGCCACCCAGAAGCCGCTCAGCGCCGCATCGATTCCATTGCCGTGGTCTCCGCACGCATGATGTGTCAAATCGATTGCCATCTCACTACCGCTCGCTCGCTGGTAGACGCCAAA
>JAGQOZ010000666.1 GCA_020426955.1 Planctomycetales bacterium | reverse complement strand
CAAACTTACTGGCGGCCACTTTCTGATTCCAATCGTCGCTGCCTTTGACGTATTCGCAATACTTCTTGCCGTTCATGTAGTGTTCACATTTTTCTGGTGTGATCAGGATGCGCAGTTCGTTCCATTCGCCGGGAGGATTTGTCGCATCCACGTCGGACGAATACAGTTGGTACAGCCAGCCAGCTTTTTGCGGATCGTGCCCGTCAATGTTGTCTTGGATCTGAATTTCAGGACCGGTTTGCCACGGTGTTTGGCCTTCTTCGGTCACGTGATACATCAATCCGCTGTTTCCTTCCTTGGAAATGTTGTATTCGAGTATCAATTCGAAGGCGGCAAATTTTTCCTTCGTGATAATGTCACCGGCGTTCTTGCCGCTGCGTACTAAGGTTCCGTCTTTGACTTCCCAGCCGTCGCCAACTGCGTCCTTTTTGTAGTTGCGCCAGGCGTCAATAGACTGGCCGTCAAACAACAGTTTCCAGCCCGCTTGTTCTTCGGCCGCCGTCAAAGAATTCGCTTCTTCCGCCGTTACTTGGCTAACGCTGAACAGTAGGCTGAAGAAAATGGAGAACGTCATTAATTGTCTCATGGAATGACCTCGTTCTAAAATGTTGTCCTGCAAAAAAATAATGATGTGATTCCTAATGGTGACACGTTACGTCAAAACAGCTTACGTCACTGGCCAGTGGAATGCCACTGGAGTGTCACCAGCAAGGGGAGGTGGTCTGAGGCGACCGGTTGGTCCAGTACTTCCACGTTGACCACATTGAGGTGACGAGATCGATATGCCACATAATCGATTTGGCGAACTGGCTTGTGCGCAGGCGAAGTCGCCCGTTCTTCACCGCACAGCGTTAGTGTCTGTTGGAATAATTGCATCGGCGCGGAAGATCGAACCGAATTCAAATCCCCGGCCAAAACGACATTCGGGCGAAACTGGCATTGCCGAACGATCGCGGCTGCTTGCTCCGTTCGATTCGCTTGGTTGAATGCGTCCAAATGCGTCGCGACGAACCATATCGGCGTTTCGAAGAACGAAAACTCGACAAACAATGCTGCTCGCCGTTCGCTTGGCTGTACTTGTGGTAACTGCACGTTGCAAACGGCGGTTGCGGGCCACTTGGAAAGGACGGCGTTCCCATATTCACCTTGCTGAAAATCAATCGCCTTGCCAAAGTAGGCAAAAGGGAAATTTGCAGCTTGACGAAGCGAATCCAATTGGTGCACACCGCCGCTGCGAGCGGTTCGCATGTCGACTTCTTGTAGCGAAACCAAATCGGCGCCGGAATCTTGAATGATCTTTGCCAGCCGGTCCAAATCGAACCGACCATCGTTACCTTCGCCGTGGTGAATGTTGTAGCTCAAGACGCGCAGCGTGGTTGGTTCGTTGCCGATAGCGATGCTTTGCACCGCGCAGAAAACAATAACGAATGCGAACCACTGGTACACGCTCGTTCTTAGATTCCATCGTTGTGGCATGGTGATATTCTCCCAAGTCATTAAGGCATTGTAGTGGAGTAGTTTACACCGATGTGCGGAAATGAAACGACTTGGGGCGAGTCAACGATTCGTAGCCGATTCGGCTGAGCGTACAGCCATGGCCAGTTTGTTTGACGCCGGTCCACGCCAAATACGGATCCAAATAGTCTGCTCGATTCATAAACACCGTTCCGGTTTCCAAACGCTGGCCAATTCGTGTCGCAGCGTCAACATCCGCCGTCCAGATGCTGGCGGTCAGTCCGTAAACGGAATCGTTCATCAATTGAATGGCGTCATCTTCACTGTGGACTGACATGATGCCCACTACGGGGCCAAAGGTTTCTTCCGTCATCACCTCCATCTTGTGTGTCACGTTGGTCAGGACTTGCGGCGCCAGATAGGCCGAATCCGATTCAAACGCAGGAAAGTCCGACGGTGCAATGTGTGCCGTCGCGCCGGCTGCCACGGCCGATGCGACTTGTTGTCGAATCGGTGCGACGGCGGATGCCTTGGCTAAGGGACCCAACGTTGTTTCTGTATCTAGCGGGTTTCCTAGCTGGTACTGTTTGGTCAATTCGACAAATTGCTGGACGAATGGTTCGAACAAATCTTGGTCAACATAAATGCGTTCGATCCCGCAACATGACTGGCCCGAATTGAAAAATGCGCCGTCGACGAGGCTTTCCACCGCATGTGACAAGTTGGCGTCACTTCTTACATACGCTGGGTCTTTGCCGCCCAGTTCCAAACCGAGCGTCGCAAACGTACCCGCCGCCGCCTTTTCCATGTGGCGTCCGCCTGCCACGGAACCGGTGAAACAAACGTGTTGCACGGCACCGCTGGCGACTATCCTTTCCGTAGACGGATGATCCAAAACTAGGTTTTGAAAAACGCCGTCCGGCAAACCCGCTTGTTGAAACGCTTGTGCGAATCGTTCACCCACTAGCATCGTCTGCTGTGCGTGTTTCAGCAGGACCGAATTTCCCGCGACAAGCGCGGGAAGTATCGAATTGACGGCCGTCAGAAACGGATAATTCCACGGAGCAATCGTGAAGACAAGGCCCAATGGCTCTCGTTGTATATAGCGAACAAACCCTGGTTTTTCCGGCGGAACGACCGGCGCTAGAGCGGATTCTGCCAATTCCAGCATCGCCACAGACCGCTCTTGGAAGCCGTTCAATTCGCCTCCGCCATAACGAATTGGTCGTCCCATTTGCCACGCCAATTCGATGGCAATTTGGTCCTTCATGGACATCATCGCGTTGACCGCTTGTTGGCAGACTTCGATACGCTTGGGCAACGACACCATTTGCCAGTGACGTTGAGCCTGCCGAGCGGACTCGATGGCCGCAGCGATCTGCGGTTCGTTGAGGAAGGGACGTTCCGCGTATAGCGATCCGTCAATCGGAGAAATGCACTTGGCACAGTTGGTCATAAATATCGGCTCCTTGAAAAGTTCTGTTGCCGTTTGATTGTTTGATTGTTTGTAGTCCCGCCTTCAGGCGGAAGTCCTTTTCAATTCCGCCTGAAGGCGGGACTACAAACCTGAAGGCGGGACTACAAGCTGCGTAAAGCATGTACTGGACGGAATGAAACGGATTTTCTACGGCTGGCAAATTGTCTACTTGATTGGCCATTCCGCCACACCCGCTCGATCCGCCCACGCTCGCCACTGTTTGC
>JAGQOZ010000665.1 GCA_020426955.1 Planctomycetales bacterium | reverse complement strand
GACGGCTTCAAGTTCTTTGAACATGATTCGGAACATTCGTTGGACACCGGCAACGCGGCTGGCGCCAACTATGACATGGTCAATCCATTGACCACGGGTGGTTCGCAATTCCAATACTTCAATCCGCATTGGATGCACGAACAGTTGGCTCGATTGAATACAGAATATCGGCAGCGATTTGCGGATCGAGTTTACGAAGTGTTCTTCAACGACGGGCTGCTGACGCCCGACAATGCCAAGGCGATTGTCGACGCGCGAGCCGCTCAGATTGACCAAGCCATTATCGCCGAATCCGCTCGTTGGGGTGACGCAAAGCGCGGGACGCCATTTAACAAGAACGACTGGCTGGGTGCCGTGAATTCTATTCGTTCGTTCATTGACAATCGAATTCCAACCGTGCTGAACCAGTTGCGAGGTCAAAACTGGTATCCGGATACGGAAGCGCCGTTGTTTACCGTCAATGGTTCGCCAATTCATTCGGGACGCATTGACGATGATGATTTGATCAGCATGGTGACCACTTCGTCCACTGTGTTCACAGCCATTGTGGAAGATGGTTCGTCCTGGAAGTATTTGGACAATGGTTCGAATCAGGGTACGGCATGGCGACAGCCCAGTTTCAACGATGCCAGTTGGCAATCCGGCAACGCGCAGCTTGGTTACGGCGACGGTGACGAAGTGACTGTCGTCAGTTACGGCTCCAACGCCAATGACAAATATCCGACGACCTATTTCCGCAAATCGTTTAACGTGGCCGACAAATCGGCGTTTCAGACGCTGCAGCTTCGGCTACAACGAGACGACGGTGCGGTGGTCTATCTGAACGGCAAGGAAGTGGTGCGCAGTAACATGCCGGGCGGCACCATCAGCTATGATACGTATGCCGCAGGAGTCGCCGGCGGCGGTGACGAAACCACGTTCTTTGAATACGCCATCGATCTTAATGATTTGGTTAACGGCACCAACGTCTTGGCGGTGGAAGTACATCAGACCAGCGGTTCCAGCAGCGATATTAGCTTTGACTTGGAATTGTTGGGCGGCAGTTTGGTCGCGACGAACGGAACGGTTTACTACACGTTGGACGGCAGCGATCCTCGTCTGCCAGGCGGTCAAATCAATCCCAACGCCACGCTGTTCAACGGCCAAGCATTTGCGCTGCCGGGAACGCGAATCATTCACGCTCGGAGCCGTATCAACGGCCAGTGGAGTCCCTTGGCGACGGCCACTTATTCGATTGACGAACCCGCCGCCGCCGGAAATTTGACGATCACGGAAATCAACTATAACCCGCACGACGCGTTGACACAGTTTGGCGATCTGGACGTGGACAACGATGACTTCGAATTCGTTGAACTGGCGAACATCGGCGACACGACCATCGATTTGACGGGCGTGCGATTTATCCAGGCGGACAACGACGGTTCGACCGAAGGCATCGAATTTGACTTTGCTACTCAGACACTGGATCCGGGCCAACGGATGGTGGTGGTCAAGGATCGAGTGGCGTTTGCGTCACGCTATGGGACCAACGTGCGAATTGCCGAAGCCTTGGACCAAGTTGATGGCGTTTATGCTGGCGGTTTGTCCAATGGCGGCGAACTCCTGACGCTGGTCGACGCGGCGGGCGATGTGATTGTCCAGTTCGAATACAACGATAGCGGCGCGTGGCCAGGACGAGCGGACGGGCGAGCGTCGACGTTGGAATTGAAAGAAGACATGTTGGCAGATCTAGCGGACGGCAATAGTTGGCGTAGCAGCAATGAATTTGGTGGTTCGCCCGGTGCGGCTGGCACGGGGCCGATTCGTGACATTGTGATCAATGAAATCCTCACGCATACCGATCTGCCTCAGGTGGACATGATGGAACTGCACAATGTTTCCAATCAAACGGTGCCCATCGCCAATTGGTACATCAGTGACAACAACGACAACTACTTTGAACATCAAATCAGCTTCTTTGAACCGGCGATGACGGCTGGTTCGTACCGAACGTTGGATGAAAATCAGCTGGGCTTTGGTTTCCGAGGCCAAGAGTCGGACGATTTGCATATTGTTGCGGCGACGGTGAATGGCAAGCCGCTTCGGTTTGTAGATGATGTGGATTTTGGCGCGGCGCAGAACGGCGTTTCGCTAGGTCGGTGGCCCAACGGTTCGGGCGAATTGTTCCCCATGACGTCGCTCACCTTGGGCCAGCCCAACAGCGGACCTCGGCTGGGCAACGTCTTGATTGGAGAAGTCCATTATCATCCCGTGGTGCCCAACGGAGCGACGTTGGCGGAAAGTGAATTGGAATTTGTCGAAGTCTGGAATCCGTCCGGTTCGCCGCTGAACATTGGTCATTGGCGATTGAACAAGGCGATTGATTTTGAATTCGCCGCGAATACCGTGATCGGGGTCGGCGAACGATTGACGGTGGTCAGTTTCGACCCGGTGGCCGAACCAGCGAAAGCGTCTGATTTTCGTTCCATCTACGGCATGAACCAGAACGCTCGACTACTGGGACCATTTTCCGGCGGCTTGGATAACGGTGGCGAACGCCTAGAACTGGATCGGCCGGAAGATCTAGCGCAACTTGGTCTAGGCTACGTCTTGGTGGACCGCATTCTGTACAACGACGATTCGCCGTGGCCCGCCACTCCGGACGGCGGCGGCAGTTCTCTGCACCGCACTGATGCGCAAGCGTTTGGCGACTTGGCCACCGGCTGGGCCGCTCGCACACCCACTCCAGGGCAAGACGGTGGCACCGGCAACGGACGCCCCAACGCTGCCAACGACGTGTACAGCGTGGCGGAAGGAGGTTTGCTAACCATTAGCGCTCCGGGCGTGTTAAGCAACGATTCGGATCCCAACGGAGACGCATTGACGGCCAGTTTGTTGTCACAACCTGATTTTGGAACGCTGGCGCTGAATGCCAATGGTTCGTTCACGTATCAGCACAACGGTGGCGAACAGACACAGGATTCGTTTGTATATCAAGTT
Organism: Planctomycetales bacterium; assembly: GCA_020426955.1. GTDB lineage: Bacteria > Planctomycetota > Planctomycetia > Pirellulales > Pirellulaceae > JAGQOZ01. Next base: position 178 of record JAGQOZ010000665.1, on the reverse strand, counting down.
TCGGATGGACAAGCGGTGGCGACGGCTACCGTGACGATCAACATCACGCCGGTGAATGATCGGCCGGTGGGACGAGGTGATTCGTATGCGGTGAACGAAGGGAGCGTGCTGCGGATTCCTGCACCTGGCTTGTTGACGAACGATTCGGACGTGGATAGCAGTTCGCTGACCGCCGTGA
>JAGQOZ010000664.1 GCA_020426955.1 Planctomycetales bacterium | reverse complement strand
CGCTGACATCACAATGCGTCGTGGCATCTTTGCAGGGCCGGTGCGGACAGGCAATTCAATTGCACGCGGTCTACGAAAGAGTTTTCTACAACCGCCGCGACATCAAAAAGCAAAGTCAAGCGTGCAACTTGTTTCGTGGCACATTGTCCAGCACCAACACATCGATCAGATTCGGCTGCACCTGCAAATGGATGCAGCCACATGAGAACAAGGCATTCGCCTGCATTCGAAAAAACCACCGGGGCACGACGCCTCGATAGGACGAATTGCCCCAAGCTGTGGTCCGTCGCTGAATAGCGTCGAAACATCGCGTCGCCTGCGTCCACAGTGCGGTTATCAGACCAAGACAGCGGCGTAACACCCGACCGTCACGAAGAAACACCTCGCATTGACAAGCGCAAACGTCTTCACTGTCGCGATATTTTTTTCGAGTCTAACGTGTGCGGCACAACGATTGCATTTTGCATCCTCCAACAAAATGGAAACCGTTCGCGATTCGACGAACGTATGACAAGCTGGCGCATTCGCCACATGGCATCCATCAGAAAAACGAGTCGACAAGCCGTCAGTGCGAACGGGCTCCATTTCAATGCAAATCATTCTCAAACGCTCTTTCAGAAAGGAGAACTACGATGAGAAGGTCAAGTTTTGCAGTAGCAAGCGTGTTGCTTGCATCAATGACATCGATGGTGATGGCGGACAATGCGAGTGGAAAAGCAAAGGCGGAAGTCAAGAAACCGGATGCCAATCCAGGTTGGGTTGTCATTGAGGAATCGTGGTGGTATCCGTTGCGGTTTGATGCGGCCTGGGCGTTGGACAACGCGCGTTATCACTATCGCCGCAATGAGGAAGCGGCCGCAGCCAACGAAATCGATAGGGCTGTCACCTGGCTTAAGTATGCGGCAGGTCATGCCATGCCAATCACCAAAGACAAATTGGACTGGTCCGTCAAAGACTTGACGGCACTGTCCGCCGACCTGCGAGAAGGCAGGACAGCGGAGGCCGCCAAATTAGACAACTCGCTGGGCCGCGCATCCCAAGCTCTGGCCGAATGGCACTATTTCAAGGCAAAGGAAAGCTACGGCAAACACGAGGAAGGCTATGCCGCTCAGAATCTGGAGGCAGCCGTCGCTCATTTGCAACACGCCGCCAATTCCGCTCACTTCGAATTTGGTTCGGACACCATCACCTTGTTTGACTCCATTCGCAAGAACGGCAAGACCGTTACCGAATCGAACACCTTCGACCACAACCTACTGGGCAAACACCTTGATGGTATCGAACAGGCGTTGAAGGAATTAGGCCAAACGCTGCAGAACGCATCGAGCTAAACGTCGCGCAACGTGACTAGCCGAAGTGTCCGCGCTGTCCGAAGTGGCCGCCATTCGTTCTGCCCAAATGCGGAACGAACGGGCGGACATTTCGACAGCTCGGGATTTCAACTTTCTTTTTTCCATTCTTCGATAAGGAAATAAACCATGACAACGGAAACTCTGCAAAACAATGCGGTTGTGGCGACGTACGAAACACATACGCAAGCGGAAGAAGCAATTAAACAACTGCAACAGGCGGGCTTCGATATGGAGCAGCTATCGATCGTGGGACGCGACTACCATACCGAAGAGCACGTGGTCGGGTACTACAATGCCGGCGATCGGATGAAGTATTGGGGTAAGCTAGGCGCATTTTGGGGAGGGATCTGGGGATTGTTGTTTGGCGCCGCATTCTTCTGGGTTCCCGGTGTCGGACCGCTGGTTGTGGCAGGCCCGCTCGCAGCCGCCATCGTCGCCGGCCTGGAAAACGCCGTTGTGGTCGGAGGATTGAGCGCCTTGGGCGCAGGGCTGTTCAGCTTGGGAATTCCTAAGGACAGTGTTGTTCGCTATGAAACGGCACTCCGAGCCGGAAAATATCTCCTGATTGCCCTCGGTACGCACGATGACGTGGCAAACGCCAAGGCCATCGTCGACCAGACGGAGACGGTGACTGTTGATCACCACCAAGTAGCATAGGGTGGCTCGAACGCAACGAACCAGCACGGAAGCCACCGCAAAAATCGTCAGCGAAGCTGAATTAGGATGTTATCCGTTGGAAGGAAAGGTCCACAATGAAGAGCACAGCACAAACCGCTGAGCATGCCACGGCATTGAGCGTGCTGCCGCTCGGTCAGTTGCAAGAAAGGCTGCATTGCAACGCGAACGGCCTTGATCCACACGATGTTCAGCATAGACTGGCAAAGTTCGGCTACAACGAACTGGCCGAACAGAAAGCCCATCCACTGTTGAAGCTTCTTTCGTATTTCTGGGGACCAATTCCGTGGATGATCGAAGTCGCCGCCGTGCTCTCGGCGCTCGTCCGGCACTGGGCGGACTTTGCCATCATCCTGACATTACTGGTGGTGAACGCGGTGGTTGGTTTCTGGGAAGAGTTTCAGGCCGGCAACGCCATCGCGGCGCTGAAAGCAAAGCTGGCGTTGGAAGCACGCGTCAAACGGGGCGGCCAGTGGCTGTCGGTCCCGGCCCGCGAACTGGTGCCGGGCGACGTGATTCGAGTTCGGCTGGGCGACATCGTGCCGGCCGATGCCAGGCTGCTGGAAGGCGATTCGGTCGAAGTCGATCAGTCGGCGCTCACGGGCGAATCGCTGCCAGTGACGCGGAAGGCGGGCGAGTCGGTCTACAGCGGTTCGATCATCAAACAAGGCGAGATCGACGCGTTGGTCTACGGCACGGGAACGAATACGTATTTCGGACGCACGGCGCATCTGGTCGAATCGGCGCACACGACAAGCCATTTTCAAAAAGCAGTGCTCAAGATCGGCGACTTCCTGATCGTGGTTGCCGTGGCGTTGGTGGTGCTAATCCTGCTGGTCGCACTGTTTCGAGGAGATCCGATTACCGAAACACTGCAGTTTGCTTTGGTGCTGACCGTGGCCGCCATTCCGGTCGCCATGCCCACCGTGTTGTCGGTGACGATGGCCGTCGGTGCTCGAGTGCTGGCTCGCGGTCAGGCGATTGTCAGCCGCCTGGCTGCGATCGAAGAACTGGCCGGCATGGACGTGCTGTGCAGCGACAAAACCGGCACGCTCACTCAGAACAAACTGACGCTGGGCGATCCGTTCCTGCTGGACGGCGTCACGTCCGAACAGATTCTGCAGGCCGCCA
>JAGQOZ010000663.1 GCA_020426955.1 Planctomycetales bacterium | reverse complement strand
CATACAACGTGTCGTCACCTTGTCCGCCAAACATGGCGTCAATATGCAATCCGCCAAACACGGTGTCGTTTCCACCAGTCGCAAACATGATATCCAAGTCGTCGTCGCCGTGGATCGTGTCATCGTCGCCCGGTCCGTTGGTAAAGACGTCCGTGAGATCATCACCCAGAACGATGTCGACGCCTTTGCCGCCATGCAGGTCGTCTTTGCCGCCGATGTTTCCCGTATCGATGGCGTTGTCGCCCATGATCAAGTCAGTCCCATCGTCGCCGTAGACGCAGTCATCGCCCGAGAAAAACGGGATATCGACCAAGAATTCGCCGAACAGGAAGTCGGTGCCGTCATCGCCGTGAATCAGATCGTTGCCTCGCAAACCAAACAGCCAATCCGAACCGGCGCCGCCGCTGATAATGTCATCGACGAACCCACCGAACAAAATGTCTGACCCTGCGCCGCCGGAAATCGACCAACTTTGAAATGGCGAAGAAAACGGAAAGAAGATGTCCAATCCCGCTCCACCTTGAAACTGATGTTTGGGAGTGACTTGACACCGGCTGTCGCTGTTGGGCAATCCGGCGACTTTTGCGGCGGACTGTTCCAGTTGAGCTGTCGCGTGTGCCAACAGCGGTGCCACTTGGTCCATCATGGTTCGCACGTTGGCCAATTGATTCTGAAGGTCCGTTTCCGCACGGATTCTGGATGCTTCGACACCATCTGCCCATGATTCGCTTCGCGCTGCAAGCTCTGCGGCCTGCGAAGCAATCTGTTCGGCCAAGGTGCGCGAACCATCAGCACTCGCTTGCAGCTGATCCGCTTGAGAAGAAAACGATACTTCGGCTTCTTCGGCACGAACCTGCGCGGCATTGGTCAAGCTTGCCAATTGGTCACCGAGTCCTTGATGTTCGACTTCCCAATTCTGATCCTGAATCACTGCGTCAACGTCTGTTTCGCCTTCGACAAATTCGTCGGGATAATCGCCAGGCCCCGGAATTTCGGCAATCGGTGGGCCATCGAATGTCACTAAATGGTCACCGGTTCCGGGCGGTTCTAGCAAACTTTGGCTTGCTGCGACCAACGCTTCTGCTCGATTACCGAACTCGGCAAATTCGCCTAGTAACGCATCAAACTGGCCCATGATTTCTGCATCGAACTGTCCGGCAGCCACTTCCAACTGCGGAAATAGCTCGGCTTCCGCTTGTTGCCGCCAAGTGTCGGTCAGGTTCGTGATTTGGTCTCGAGCTTCTTGGATCGAACCTTCGGCCGCGTCCGTCAGAGATTCGGTTAAGATTTGGTCCATTGCATTGGCGATCGTTTCCAGTTCTGTCCAAAGCGACGCCACGGTTCGCATCGCTTGCCATGGATCAAGCGAATTGCGTTCGGCAGTCAGTAGCACGGTATCGTCACCTTCGCCCGCATCAATGGACCAAGTGATGCCGCGCGCATCCAATTCATGCGTCGGATCGATCACTTCCAGCGTGTCGTCACCGGATCCCAGTTGAACAATGACTTGCGTTATTTCCTGCAGACGGAACACGCCTATCGATTCGCCACTATCAAACACCTCCAGATTGGCGTCCGCGGCTTGCACCTGAATAACGGCATTGTCGATGGCCGCTCCGCCAGCAATCAGCAGTCCGCCATCCGGGTTCAAGCTTGCAGCCAAATCGCCGGCTAAGAGACGTCGGTTTTCAAGCGATTCCAGCGAAGGTCGAGCCTCGTTTCGGAGCTGAAACGGACGGTTGCGTCGAACCGATGAACCTGAATTTTGTGTCGAATTTTTTCGAAACGGCCACATAGCTACACCTCATTTTGCTTACGAATTTGCCTGATTTGCCCGCTAAACATGTCCGCAATAGCCCGCGCGGAGTGTCGACTCGACCGGTCGACGGGAACAAAGAATGCAAAATCTGGCAAAAGCGCGCGCGCCGATATGAAAAAATCTCGTTGACCCAAGGCACGAGTGTGATATTGTCAAAGACAGATCACAGTGGATCCGACGCAAGTTGTTTTCTGGCAACGGCTTGCGTTGGCTTGCAAATAATGCAAGCGGTGGAAAATTAATCGGTGGTGCCAACCATGGAAATGTCCGAACAACAACGGCTCATTGCCGCCAGTCAAGGCGATTTAGAAACGACGGCTCGGTTGCTTGTCGCGTACACTCGGCATCTCACCATCCGGATTTCTCGACGCATTGAAATGAACCCGGTCGTCACGTTTCAAGTGGAAGATGTTTTGCAAGAGGTCTTTATTGACGTTGTTCGTGGCATCGGTTCGTTTCAATCGGAAGGAACGTATTCTTTTCCGGCGTGGCTTAACCGAATCTGCGATCGCCGTTTGGCGCAGATGCTACGCGACCAGGCGGCAGTGAAACGAGGTGGAAAGGTTCATCATGTTTCCGAAGCTGCTGGTTCGCTTCATGGTTCCATTCGCCAGTTGACGGCGTTGCTGGCCGATGAACGAGGTGATATGCCCAGTGCGGCTGCGGCGCGAGAAGAAATTTCGCAAGCGATTCTCAGCGGCATTCGAAATTTGCCAGACGACCAACAGGCCGCTGTTCGCCTGCACTACATGCACGGAAACAGCGTAGATGATACGGCCGAGCAGATGGAGCGAACCAATGGAGCTGTTCGAGGCTTATTGCATCGTGCCAAGCAATCATTGCGTACGGCACTTGGAAATTCATCTCGCTGGTTCGTCCGCAAGTGACGCATTGAATCGGTCCGAACCAACGTCCCAAACCTGAATTCGCCGTTGAAAATGGACGGTCGTTAGTTGTTGCGAATTCGCCGATAAGGCAACACCCACAACCGCACCGTCTTTGTTCGCTAAGCTGGCTAACGGCAAGCCGGTTTCCAAATCCCAACAGCGAACTTCGCCCTGCGAATGGGCGCTCACGCCAAAGTTGCCCAGCGCCACAAGTAACGTCTTGCCGTCATTAGTAATTGCCAAATCGTTGACTCGCGTCCCGGGGTGCACCAGCTGCAACTCGACCTTCCCAGACTTGGTGTCCAGAACATAAACAGAACCGTTGGCGTAACCAATGGCCAACCGGTCTCGCGCAGTTGCGGTGATCAGACGGCTGGCAAAACCGTCCGATTCATTGGACCATTCCCAATCAGCTTGGTCCGTTTCCAGATTCCACTTGCGAAGCTTGGCTCCAG
>JAGQOZ010000662.1 GCA_020426955.1 Planctomycetales bacterium | reverse complement strand
ATTGGGACTAAGTCGTAACAAGGTAGCCGTAGGGGAACCTGCGGCTGGATCACCTCCTTTCTAAGGATATGATTCACTAGTCTACGAGGTGACTCAGACTAGTATCCGTGGACATTATCTCGTAAATGAGCCAAGAGGTCAGGCATTTAATTGCCAACTACTTAATTGAAGAAGATGAAAGCCGCCCGGGGTTAGCCAGCCCGAGGCGGTTTTTTCATGCGCATTGCACAAAATCCTGCGTTTCTTAGCTCACTTCGACGATACTCAAATCGCCGGTTTCGAACGTTGAATCGAAACCGAGACCCAATCCGATTAGCAGGTCGTACGTCGAAGTTCGCATTTTCCATTCGTCATTTTTCAAATCTCGTTCACTGGCCACACCAGGGTAGCTCCGGTTGCTCGCAACCGATGGGCTTTCGAGAGGCCCAGACGTAGATGTGAATTCGGCGCCCGCAAGATGACGTGCCGTCTTTGCCGATGTCAAACAAGGGTGTTCGCGGACATCGAACAACGGCATTCGGGATACCCAACGGTTGCGAGCAACCGGGGCTACCCAGCTGTCCGTGAAAATTTTTTCCGTTGCAAGACGTCGAATGAAACTGGAGCTGCCGTCTGTGTCCCTGATTTGGTGTTTGCGCCGAACCATTGCAGAAATGTGCATTGAATCTAAAATAGGAACAGACGTACCGCCAATGGATCATTTGTACTCCATTGTATTTAGGGGTGTATGTTGGCAATCTGACCAAGCATTGGAGTTTCGATAATGGGACGCTCTTTTCAACGTGCCCTAATGTTGGCTGTGTTGTTGGCCTCACAACTGACAGCTGATATCTTTCGGTGGGACAACCAACAATTGATTCCCGGGACAGAGGGCCTCACGGTGGAGCCCGGCGCCGTTTTGAGCGGGCTCGATTTGCAGTACGCAGTTCTGGAAAACGTCACGAACGTCGACTTTACGTCGTCGAATCTTGCGCACGCGAGACTCGACGGTTCGTTCAGCGGTACAAAACTCAACGACGCGACGATTGACAACATCGAAATCGGCATTGCCGTCAGTGGATTACCGTTGAGCCTTGATCAGTTGTACTCCACCCGCAGCTACCAGCTCCACCAGCTAAGCGGCATCAAACTGGATCAGTCCGATTTTGTTCGCATTGATTTTTCCTCCGGTGACTTTCGTCAACAGGATCTTTCTAACGCGAAAATGAACTATACGGTGTTGGACAGTGCGGATTTCAACCAAGCAGACTTGGCGGGTATCAAGTTGGTTGACGTGTGGGGAACCGGCGCCGACTTTTCATCAAGTAATCTTGCTGGCGCTGCACTTGATTCGGCCATTTTCGATAATGCCAATTTCACCCGGGCAAATCTTGCCGGTGCAGGTTTGACCGAAGCCAGATTAACGAACGCGAATTTCACGGATGCGATCATTAACGACGTCGATTTCGGCGGCAGTAGCTTAACGGAACAGCAGCTACAATCGACCGCCAGCTTTCAGAGTGGGAATCTTCGCGGCACTTCGTTCTTCTATGCGTTCTCAGTGGCTGGTTGGAATCTAAGCGGTCAGGATCTTTCATACGCCGCTTTTGACTACATGACTTCGACCAACCTAGAAAGTTCGCAGCTTGTCGGCGCTGATCTGACGGGGGCCATCGTGGACAACGCGAATCTGCGTGGTGCCAACTTGGGAAATGCTAATTTGGAATTCTTAAATGGGTTGGCCACGGCACAACTTGTGGATGCCAAATACAATCAATGGACGCGGCTGCCAGAGGGCTTTGACGCTGCGTCCGCTGGCATGATTTTGGAACCGTCGCCGACGGGTGACTTCAATGCCGACTTGTTGGTTGATAGCGCCGACATCGATTTCCTGGGAGGCATCGTGTCCGGCCGATTGCCTGCTCAGTATCGGCGCAGTTGGCTCCCTGATAGCCTCTACGATTTCGACAATGACGCAAAGCAATCGATGTCGGATTACTACGCACTCGTTAACGATGTGTTGCATACCTCGGTGGGAGATGCCGACTTAAATGGAATGTTCGATAGCGGTGACTTGGTGCGTGTGTTCACGGCTGGAGAATACGAGGATGAGAAAGCGGGTAATTCGGGCTGGGCAGACGGTGATTGGAATGCGGATGGCGATTTTGATTCCGGCGATCTTGTCGTCGCGTTTCAACATGGCACCTACGAACAGGGCGAACCTGCGATGGTTCACGCTGTTCCGGAGCCAAGTACATTCATCACGCTGGCGATTAGTCTCCTGTTCTGTGCGAAATTCCGCAAGCGGTTCCAGTTGGCTTGCGTCATGCGTTGAATTCGTTTTCGACTTGCTGGCGAATGGACATTCGGCGACTCAACGAGCCAAACACGCCGAGCCAGCTAGTAGTAGCAATTGATAAGCAGAAACGCAGGCAGTGTCGACGAGTCTGCTCGCTGACGGCTGCTTGTTGCAGTTCCATTTGTCGAGCGGAAGGTTTGTTCAATGGCAAATGAAGCAGGATGTCAGGCGTTGCGTCATCAGGGCCGTTATCCACAACCACCCACCTGACCGACAACGCTGCAATCCAGTGAAGACTTCACTACTCGACCATTTGTGGTTGCTTCGTCGTAGACGGAGACGATGACCGAGGTCGAACAGCTATTCGGCCTTTCGGCGAGCATCACGACGTTTCTTTCATATTTTGAATTCTCGGACTCCGAACGCACCGAGAAAAGCTGCAACCAACACCAAGACTTGGATCACATACTGATCGTAAGCGTCTTTGAGTGCCATGGTTGCCAGGTGGTGTAGGCTGGGTGATTTCTTCAATTGAGTTGATGGAGATGTCACATGAAACGCATGACGCCAGCGGAGCAAAGGGCGGTTTGGGAGCAGCGGCTTGATCGGTATTCGGGGTGGGAGCGGACGGTTGCCGACTTCTGCAAAGTTGAAGGAATATCGCCCGCAGCGTTTTATCGATGGAAAAGCCGCTTGGGCTCGCGGCGAAGTACGGGCGAGACGCTTGACCGAAAGCTGCCCGGCGAATCCTCGCAACGAAGACCGGTGGTCAGCGCTGCGACATCGAATCGTCGTGCCGCAGCAGCGACTTCGTTCACCGAACTCGTGGTGACCACGCAGCCCAACACGAAGCATCCAAACGCCGAGCATCCAAACGCAGAACTGCCGA
>JAGQOZ010000661.1 GCA_020426955.1 Planctomycetales bacterium | reverse complement strand
ATCAGGAACGAAAGGAATTTGCGCTGAATCAAGATTGGCGGGGATGTCAGCGTTCCCTGGCTGGCGTCTTTATTCAAGAACGTGTTGACCAAGCCCTGGCCGTGAAACCCCGTCACCTCTTGTTGGCCGTCCAGCGTGCCAGTGGCTGGTTTGCTGCCGAATGCGTCCCCAGTCGCTTGCCAGTCTCCGTACGTTGTTTCAAATTCGGCCAACACGATGTCATCCGCGGCAAAGGACTGGGGCGAATAGATCGCCAGTAACAGCAGAACGATGACCGTCGCCATCGTTGCATTTATTCGAAACAAAGTATTCAACATGACAATGCCCTGAAGGATATGCCCTTGTTACAGAGGAATGGGTGGAGTCGCGCCTGATTGGCTGCAAACATACGCGGCTACTCGGCATGCTTGTTCTACCAACGCTTGTGGCTCCATGCCGTCGAGCAAGCCAACCGCCATGGTAGCGGTAAACGCATCGCCGGCACCGATAGTATCGACCACGTTGGTGTTGATTCCGGCAGATCGAAATACCTTGCCATGAGACCAAAATAACGCACCATCTTCACCGCAGGTCAAAGCAACTTGCCGAAGCTGATAACGTGTAGCCAGTGAATGGAGAACGGTTTCTGGGCTGCCTTCGAACTGGCACAACTTGGCCAAGTACGGTAGTTCTTCGTCGCTAAGCTTCAACACGTTGGTTCGCTCCAGCGAATCCAACACCGCTTGGTCATTTACAAACGGCCAACGCAAATTGATGTCAAAGATGCGCAGCGAATCAGTAGGCGTGGATTCGACAAAACGTCGGATCACGTGACGACTCGGTTCACATCGCTGTCCCAGCGAACCAAAGCAAACCGCAGCGGTGGACGCGGCCAAGCGGTTCCATTCGTCCGTCCAAGTCAAGTTATCCCAGGCGCAATTATCTTCAAACCGATAGCTGGCTTTACCATTTTCGTCCAAGCTGACATGAACTTGGCCGGTGGGATAGTCGTTTTGCGCCACGCACGAAATGTCGACGCCTCGCTGGCGTAGTTCCTGTAAAGCGGTGTCGCCTAGTGCATCCTTGCCAACGGCGCTGGCCATGGCAGTGCTGTACCGTCCTTGGGCAACTTGCTGGCTGCTGCAGGCAAAGTTGGCAGGAGCGCCGCCGAATCGAGCTCCATCGGGCAATAAATCCCACAGTACTTCGCCCAGTCCGACAATGACATTTGGATCAGCCATGCTTCACTCCTAGTTTGCGTTCTACTTCTTCCAACGGGACTCCCTTTGTTTCGGGCACCATAGCCAAGACCCAAATGAGCTGCAGGATCATCATGCCGCAGAAGAAGGCAAAGATGTTTGCCCCAGCAAAGTTTTTCACCGCCAAAGGAAAAATCAGCGTTATTAGCGCGGCAAAGATCCAATGCGTAAAAGATCCCAGCGCCTGCCCGGTCGCTCGAAATTGATTCGGGAAGATTTCGGAAATGTAAACCCAGATCACGGCCCCCTGCCCTACCGCATGGGCAGCGATGAAAGCGAAGATGCAAAACATCACCACCAAGCCGCCGCTTTTGCCGGCCGCCGACGCCGCTTGGATGGCGTTTACGGTTGCTTCTTCGATCTGTTCGAACGAACCGTTTTCCGGCAATTGGAACGCTTGACCATCAAATCCGTCTAGGGCGAGTGCGGCCGCATACGCTTGTTTCGCTTTGATCAATTCCTGTGCGAATTCAACGGATTCGCTTGTCGTCGTGGCGGAAGTTTCTAATGTCACGGCGTTTCGCAGTTCGGTAGCCGCCGCATTGACTTGGAACGGACCGTGATAGGTGATGAATGCCCAAGTCACACAACCTAGCGATGCAATGTAACCCAAAGATCCAATGACCAACAACGTTTTCCGGCCCAGGCGGTCGATCAAGTACAGGCCCACAAACGTGAAGATCAAGTTGGTGAAGCCGATGCCGATGGAATTCAAGCGAGACGCACTTTCGCCCATGCCGGTTAGCGCAAAGATTCGCGGTGCGAAATACAGAATGGCGTTGATGCCGGAAAGCTGATTGAAGAAGGCGATTAGGAACGCCAGCAGGATGGGGATTCGCAAACGAGCGGTCCAGAAGTTCGAACCGACCGAAGTAGTTTGCGAATCGGCTTCAATTTCGCGCACCAATTGATCCACGGCCGGATCGGCCAAATCAGGATCAATCGTCTTTAGAATGTTGCGGCCGGCATCTAGTTGCCGACGGCCGACAAGCCAGCGAGGACTTTCCGGAAGTCCAATGCACATGGCAGCGTAAATTAGCGCGGGGACGGCTTCGATTCCCAACATCCACCGCCAAGCGGATTCGCCTGCGTATTGGCCCAGCAGAAAGTTGGAGGCATACGCCACCAAAATGCCAAAGACAATGTTGAATTGAAACATCCCCGCCAATCGGCCTCGATATTGTGGCGGCGAAATTTCAGATATGTACAGCGGCGCCGCAACGGTGGAAATGCCAACACCCAGTCCGCCGATGAAACGAGCGATGGCGAAGTCATACGGACCGCTGGCCAGACCTGACCAGACGGCCGAAACAAAATACAAAATGCCAATCCACAATAGCGTTTTCTTGCGTCCGAAGTGATCAGTCGGCCAAAATCCAACCAGCGAACCAACCACTGTGCCCCACAATGCCATGCTGGTTACCAGGCCATGAGCGAATTCGCTGAGAGTCCACAGTTCTTGGATCGTTTTTTCAGCGCCAGAAATGACGACTGTGTCAAAGCCGAACAAGAATCCAGCCAGCGCTGACGTCAATGCCCACAGAAACAACCGACTATTCATTCAGATACGCCTCTCGTATTTTCAGTTACCGCGATTCGACGGTCCATTCCAGAAACGTCGACCTATCGCACGCCACCAAGTTGGTTTCGTCCGACGTGTAGTGATTGTAACGAAGTTCGTTGCCGTGAACATGCGATGCCTTCGTGAAGGTGTGATGCACCGGCGACCTATGCTTGTCGAAGAGTCTTTTGTGGCACGTTTGGTGAAAGTCGGGTTGCGGAATGAGCAAAGGCGTGATGACGTTGAATACGCCGGCGTTGGAATCCAAAGCGTCGAATCGCATGGGCTGGATGCTGATGCTGGGCGTATGGGCGTTGGTGGCGGGCGCCATTGTGGTTGCGAATCCCAATTTGCAATGGTCCGATGAACG
>JAGQOZ010000660.1 GCA_020426955.1 Planctomycetales bacterium | reverse complement strand
CGATGCGGACTTAGTGTCACCCACTTGCAAAAACGCGTTGGCCTGTTCAGACCGATCTTGGAAGTGCTGACGTTGTTCTTCGAACATCCTTCGCAAAATCTGCAATTCGGTAGCATCCGCTTGGCGACTGGTGGTTCGCACAAAAAGTTCTTGCAGCCAATCGTTCGAATTTACGTCCTTGTCCTGCAGCAGTGAAGCGGCCAACGTCCGAGATGCTTCGATCTGTAGCGGGTCATTCAATAGCACCAAGGCCTGTAGAGGTGATGCGGTGCGTTCTCGTTTCACAGAACAGACGTCGCGTTTTGAAGCGTCCAGCGTCATCATGGCGGGAGCAGGTGCGGTGCGTTTCCAATAGGTGTACAGGCTGCGCCGGTACAAACCTTCTCCTTTGTCTGGATCAACCGGCTTGAACGACTCCTTCACTTCATAAGGGCGAACCGGCGGTCCACCAATTTTGTCCACTAATAGACCGCTGACGCTGAGCGCGTTGTCCCGAATCATTTCCGCGGACAACCGATAACTGGGGCCTCGAGCCAGCCAGCGGTTTTCTGGGTCCTTTTGTTGCGAATGGGCCGATACGTTGGCAGACTGCTGATAGGTGGCGGACGACACAATCAAACGCAGCGTCTGCTTTAAGTCCCAGCCGTTCTGCATCAGATCCGCCGCCAACCAATCAAGTAACAGCGGATGAGATGGCGGTTGACCTTGGCTGCCAAAATCCTCGGGCGTCCGAACCAGACCTTGGCCAAAACATTGTTGCCACAAGCGGTTCACGGTAACTCGGGCGAACAGTGGATTGTCCGGCGACGTGAGCCACTGAGCCAGTCCCAAGCGGTTTTGGGGCGCATCGGTCGGAAATGCGGGCAGAAAGGCTGGTGTTTGAGGTTGGACTTCTTCGCCCGGCGCGTCATACGCTCCTCGTTTCAAGAAATACGTCGGACGGCGCTGGTTCAATTCGGCCATGACCATGATTTCCGTCAAGCCGTCCTGGAATTCACAAAGGGCCTTGCGAACTTCGTGAAGTTTGGCGGTTTGTTCGGCGACTTCAGTTGACTCGCTCAAACAAAAGTGATCCAACAGCAACTCTTCCGCAAACTGGGATTGGCCGACTTGGTCTGCCAAGGTCGAAGCGACCGGACGCAAGTTCGCACCTTCTTCCAGTCCTTGATGCAACGCAGCGATTTCCAGTGCTGACAACTGTTTGTCATAGACGGAAAACTCATCGATTTGACCCTGACTAAATCCACGATCTCGGAAACGTTCGCCAATGTTGATCGTATCGCCTCCGCCACCCGTGATATTTTTGTAAAGGTTGTCTCGGACGATACTGGACTGGGCCTTCTTGCCGTTCACCCATAGTCGCAATCCCTGTGCGTCACTGGAACCGTCGTAAACCACGGCCACGTGCGTCCATTCGTTCAAAGGAACAGGATCGACAGCCTGTACGGTCAGCGCATTGCCAGGCATGAAGTGGACCAGCGACGCGGTTAGCTTACCGTTTTCGATCAACAGTTCGTAACCTCGGCTGGCCGCATCCGTCCAAGCTCGTGAACGATGAAACACGACCGCTCGTTCAAATTCTTTGGGCGCCCGCATCCAGAAAGCCACGGAAAACGGCTGAAATCGCCGGAAATTGCCCGCCTTGACGTCAATACCATCGTCACCTGTCAGTTGCACTGCGTGGCCGACCTTGCCAACCACTCGCTGATTGGCACCTTGGTCTTCTTCTTCGAACGCAAGCTTGGCGACGGGTTTGGCGACGAACGGAATGTTTGCGTTTTGTTCGGACCATTGGTGGAATTCATTTCGCAACGAATCGGACGATGCCAGTTTTCTAGCTATGTCTTCTTGTTCCGCAACGTCATTTGCTAGTCGACGTTTCGTCTCCTTTTGGTTGTCATCCAAGAGTCGCAATGTGGGTGTGGGGATCGATTCTGTGAAATAGGAATACAAACCCGCTTCATCAATGTTGTTGAAATACGCGAATAGTTGGTAATACTCTTTCTGAGTGAACGGATCGTATTTATGGTCGTGGCACCTGGCACACTCCATGGTCAGGCCCAGAAATGCGGTAGCAAAGGTGTGATTCCGATCCGCCACATATTCCGTTCTGAATTCCTCCGGTACGCTGCCCCCTTCCACTTTCTGCGGATGCAAGCGGCAAAACGTGGTGGCCAAAATATCATCGTCGCTTGCGTTGGGAAGCAAGTCACCCGCCAATTGCCGTGTCACAAACTGGTCATAGGGCATGTTCTGATTGAACGCTCGAATCACCCAATCTCGCCAAGGCCAGACAAAACGGTCTCGATCCACCTGATAGCCGTAGGAATCGGAATACCGAGCGACATCCAGCCAGTCCACCGCCATGCGTTCTCCGTATGCTTCCTTCTGCAGGAAATGATCTACCAAGCGAACGTAGGCGTCGGGCGATTGGTCGTTCTGGAATGACTTGATTTCCTCCGGCGAAGGCGGCAAACCTGTCAGGTCAAAGCTCAAGCGACGAATCAGCTTTTCCTTGCTGGCCATTGAAGACGGTTGCAAGTCGTGTTCCACCAAGCGTTGGCCGATGAATCGGTCAATGGGATTGGCTTCGGTCATCGATTGCCATTTCAAGTTGTGAGACGGGGGCAGCGATGGAGATTCGATTTTTCGAAACGACCAATGTTGTTCGTACGGAGCACCGTCGGCTACCCATTGTTTGAGTAGGTCGATTTCTTGTGCGTTGAGCTGTAGTTTGCTGGCGGGCGGCGGCATGCGAAGATCCGCGTCGTCGCTTAAGATGCGACCGATCAATTCCGTGTCTTCGGGCGATTCTCCGTCCAAGACATATTCGGCCGAATCGCGTTGGTCCAGTCTCAGGTCGGCTTTGCGCGACGTTTCATCGGGACCGTGACAGCGATAACATTTGTCCGAAAGTATGGGGCGAATGTCTTCGGCAAAATCGACCGCCTGCACCGGATGAAAACATGAAAGAAGTATAAGCAAGCACGCTGGCAAAGTATGTCTGAGCATCATGGAATAGCCGACCATGCAATGGGAGGGAATTTCTTAAGGCAAGAATCCCATTGTAACGTATTTGGTCACGATCCAGTACCGATTGCCAGCCGATTTTTCATCGGGCAATCGGTGCCGAATGGATTCGCCGAATGGATTGATAACAGCTACGGATGG
>JAGQOZ010000659.1 GCA_020426955.1 Planctomycetales bacterium | reverse complement strand
CATGAGTGACCATTCGTCAATCGCTTCGTTTACTCAATTGAATTGTGTCGTTCAGCTTGGTTTTGCCGGTTCGCGAAAACTATATTCCGATTCGCCCGAGCACGACATTGAACAGCGTCGAAATGAAGCAGTTTGTCAGCACTTGATTGAGTCAATAAACGAATTTCGCGATAGACTTAGCCTAGATGCTCATCATTTCTTTTGCGGTATATCGCAAATTGCCTGCGGTGCGGATGCGATGTTTACGCGCGCTTGTCAAATGCATGCGTTTCCGATTCCGCAGCGAATTTTCCTGCCGCAACCGATTGATGATTATCTTGAAGCAGGTGGTTCAACTGGTCCTGATTTTACGGATGAACAGCAAGCAGAGGCTCGTTCGCTTTTTTCGTCACCCCATGTCATCCAAGACCGCGTCGTCAGCCTTTCAGCAAACCGCTCGGAACGTTTTCGGGAAACAAATGCGGAAATACTGCGAGTAAGCGACGTCGCCATATGCCTGCTGCGAGACGAAGCCGAAGGAAAGGCTGGAGGTACGAACGAATTCCTGCTCCGTGCCACAGCGGCCAAGATTCCTATACTCGAAATTCGCGTTGGCATTGGCGAAGACGGACAGCCCGTTTTTCGAAATCTCTGGCACTTGGAAGAGAAACCTGATCTGCCGGAGATTCCTAGGCCGTTGGACGAGGTACAACTTCCTGCCGGTCCAGATTCGTTGCCAAGCAGTGAAGAGTATTGTGTGCCGCTGAAGCAACTGCTCAGCGATCAAGCGAAGAGTCACCAACAGATTTTTAAATATTTGGCAGCACTGATCATCGCCGCGCATATTCTGGCAACTCTGTGTGCCACAGGAGCGCTTGCACTGCACGGGCACGGAAACCATGAAGCCTCTGCCGAGAAGATTGCCGAAGAATCGTTAGATAGTTCATCACCGGATGAACACGACGAACATGAAAGCCACCCAACACCACCCCATAAAAAAAAGCAAACTGGCAACCACGCTGAGCCGCTAAGTGAGCGTGCAATTCCAATCCTCTTAGCTCTCGAATTGGTGCTGCTATTGGCCGGCGTTCGATTTCATAGCAAACTGCATCATGCGAATGCACCTCGCGTATGGGCGAACGCGCGTGTCGTCGCGGAAATTTCCCGATCCATTCGAGCTATCCATCCCCGCCATCTCTATCTTGAGCATCTATTCCGTTTACCGCTGCCGCAACGCTTTCGTCCACTTTTGAGAACGCTGAGCGTATTACATCTCCGTTCAACGCGAACTTGCCGAAGTGAACCGTGGGAGCCGAAACGCACCGCCTACGTTGAAAATCGTGTCAATCATCAAAGCGATTACTATCAGCGCGAGCTAGAGAAGGACCAACGTCGTCAAGAGCGATTTCAGGCACTGTTTGGCATATGTTCGAAACTTGCGTTCCTTGCCACGACAATCAAACTGATTTTGCTGATCATAGGTATGCTTTCGGCACGACAGTTCGGATTATGGCCGCAATTGTTTGGGACATTGGCAATTGTATTGCCCGTGTTGGCCGTGGCTGGGTTGTCCTGGTTGGCAGCACTCGACTGTGAAGCGCGGGTCGAGACATTCAAAGAGACAATTGCGTTCTTGAAACGACAGGAGAATGCGCTGAATCGAGCCGACACAGGCGCCGAATTCGACCGTCTTGTGATTGAAACCGAAACTGTTCTTTTGGGTGAAGTCACGAACTGGTTTAGCCGCAGGGCCAATACAAGCGTCGCTTAACAACGACCGTCGAACACCAGACCGAGACTCAGACAGGCGTTCAACTGGGACAAGACTTTATGGCGTTAACCGTATTCCTTTCGGCTGTTTCTAAGGAATTTCACGAATCCGACCCGGAGAACCCGCGTGGATTCACGTCGTATCGAGATTTCTTGAAAGAAGCGTTACGACGCTTGGGGCGCAACTACAACGTGATCGTGCAAGAAGAACTGGCACAAGGCCGTGGCGATTTGTTGCAGACGTTGGACAATGAGATCTACAATTGTTCTTGCATCGTGCATTTGGTCGGCCGAATGGCGGGAGCTTTGCCGGAACCTGCGTCCACTCGACGAATGCGTGAACGCCATTCGACTTTTCTGAGTCACGAACCCGAATTGGCCAAGGCACTTTCAGAGGCAACCACCGTCAGCTACACACAATGGGAATTGTATCTAGCGTTTCATTACGGCATGGACCGATTCGTCTATTTTGCAAAGGACGTCGCGCCAAGATCTCCAAAATGTCAGCTGCTTGAAATAGAACCGTCACAAGCAGAGCACGTGGCACGTGTCAAGCTTACTGGTGAACACCGCGACGATTTCGAAGACCAGCGTGACCTCGCGCTGAAAGTCGTGACGTCCATTGTCAGATGCGGTCTTGTCCCAGGCCCACATGACTCGAATCCAACTCCGGAAGCGATCGAGTCGGCCAGAACCGATTCGCAGGGGCTTGTAGAACAAATCGCCAACGCGATTCGTAATCCTGATTTGATTGCGGCGGCATTGCAGGATGAAACCGGAGTCGATCAGTTCTTGCACGCGTTGGACACTGCCACTCTGAAACGGGAACTAGATCGGCGGACTGCGTTGGAAATCGTTCACCAACGCCAGGAGCAACTGCGTGTGGCGTCCCCGTCCGCCAAGCAGAGGTATAAACTGGCCTTTGCCGAATTCGCATTGGGGCACTATTCCGAAGCGATGGTCGCGGCACAAGAAAGTGCGACTATGGCGGCAACGGAACCTGATGGTCAAGAAAACGCGTTGAATGCCTGTCTGCTATGGCACGACATCGCAGTGGCGGCTGGGCGTCGCGAAGAGGCGTTAGTCGCCCTGGAAAAAGGCGGCGCATTGATTGATAAAGAACGTGATCCCCTTCTTTGGGCCGATTTTCATGAACAAGTTGCAGAATTCCTTCTCGACCACGCACGATTCGACCACGCAGAACCGTTGATTGACGACATTATTGACATTCGTGAAGAGCACCAACCGGACGAAACTGCGTTGGCCAAGAGTCTCTTGTTGTGGTGTCATTTGTTAGATCACAAGGCGAACTTCAAAGGTGCTGTTGACGTGTCGGCTCGAGCTGAACACGTTTTCACCAAACAGATTTCACCAGACTTTGCCGGGATTTCTGCCTCGTTGGATTTTCGCGGCGTCGCTTTATC
>JAGQOZ010000065.1 GCA_020426955.1 Planctomycetales bacterium | reverse complement strand
CCCTTTGGGCCGAAGAAGACGATTGTGGCTGGTACCAATCGGAAGAGTGGCTGCGGGAAGCTGGCAGCCCGCTTCTACACACGGGGTAAGGAAATCAGAAACGCCGAGGCGCGGAGGTACGCAGAGAAGCAACGGCCAACTCTGCGACCTCGGCGCCTCGGCGTTTCCAACTCTTTGCGACGGCTCTGGCGTGGCGCCGGCCGACGGCAAAAGATTTTACACGAACGGTGCGACTGGGCAAGAAAAATGCGGCTGGCACGAACCAAGACCCGCTATTCGTTTCATTTACTCATCCTTCTTGTTGCGCCGGTTTAGCACATAGTCTATCCCGTTCGGCCACAGCGACATTACAAAACAGAGCAAGAAGCCAAAAAACACAACCATACCCCAAAAGCCAAACTCAGTTGCGTGATAGGCAAACATAATGACCAAAACGGTACCCAAGAACCACATGCCTCGGTTTAAGTTCATAACCCACTTCCTAATCATTTTGTACTTCATTGAACGAACCATACGCCTCCATCGTTCATGAATTCGTACGGGTCGCGAGAGGTTCAACGTGCGGGTTTGCCTTCTTTGAAACAGTACTCCAATACGAGCCATTCCGCTATGTCGACATCAACATTTTTGGGGCTATGGAGTATTTCTGTTCCATGTAGGGCCTTTCATTTAGCGCCACCCACAGAAATATCTCATCCCCAGGACGTTATCCTGGGCTTAACCCTTTGGGCCGAAGAAGACGATTGTGGCTGGTACCAATCGGAAGAGTGGCTGCGGGAAGATGGCAACCCGCTTCTACACACCGGGTAACGAAACCTGAAAAGCTGAGGCGCAGAGGTACGCAGAGAAGCAACGGCCAACTCTGCGACCTCGGCGTTTCCAACTCTTTGCGATGGTTCTGACGTGGCACCGTCCAACGGCAAAATATTTTGCACGAACGGTTCGACTGGGCAAGAAAATTGTGGCTGGCACGAACCAAGGCCCCTAACCAAGATCCTTTTGATTTAGCAAGTCTGACCATCAGCATTGCTCGGCTAACACGAGCTCTGGCCTTTCATTTAGGGCCACTCACAGAAATATCTCGACATCTGGTTACTGAATTCTTCGTGCTCTTCGCGTTCTTCGTGGTTTCATTCAAACTACACAATCTTGTTGATCGAAAACTCTCGCCAGTCGGCAATAGAAGCTGTTCTGAATTGAAAATTGTGCGGTTCGTCTTTGCAGGCATCCAGTTGGGGTGCGATGGGCCGTGGCGAATTCTAGCCGATTGTGATATCGCGTGTCGTCGAGCGTCCGCTTGTATCGCCCGCCGGGCTGAACGGGGCAGAACAGATCGACGACGGGTGGCTGACGCACACCGGCAAAGATGTTTTGCCCGCCGGGCGGAGGAGGGCCCTACAGCAACTTGCTTTTTGCCCTTACAAGTACATCCCCACAAAGCCGCCGGAATCGTCGCTGGCGTCTTGAATTTGTTTCATGCGGGCTTTGGCTTTTTCCAGATCGCCCGCTTGGATGTAACGGTCAAATTCGACGACCACAGACCGTTGAACCGTTTCTTGAAACCATTGAACAACCGGAGCGGTTAACCAATCACACGTCTCCTTCGCTAGTTCGACTTCTAAATCGCACGTGATCGTTTTCACATCGTTGGGACCGGTCAGTACGGTTCCTTGGAAGGCGAATTCAATCAGGCCTCGATCTTCATCGTTCAGCAAATGGTAACGGCACTTGGCGTTGTGCAAGAAATAAGTGTTATGCGTGCCGTGCTTTTCCATGGCCGCTTTGACGGCATGACAAAACGCTTGATATTTGGGCGAAGCGTCCAGCGGGATGTCAAACCGAGTGATCGTGCGTAACGGAAGACAATCGAATTCAATTTCTACCCAGCGATTCATGTTCAAACCATCCGTCCATAAACTGCGGAACTAAAATGAAGTTTCGTTCGAGAAATAGGCGAGCTGCAAGGCTCGAAAAATCAGCGAGTCGTTTGCCGCAGACAAGAATCCGGATGTTCACCGTCGGCAGCGTCTGGCGTTCATGTGTTGCCGGACACATGAATGCGTTTCCGTCTTGACGCTCAGTATGTACCGTCGGCTAGCGCCTTGACGCTCAGTTGTTATGTGTTGTCGGCACGATGCTCAGTATGTATCGTCGGCTAGCGCCTTGACGCTCAGTAGTTATGTGTCGTCGGCTACGGTGACGCTCACATGTTACCGGACAATCATTGTTCGAGCGACACTACTGTAGGTAACTGACCTAATTCCAACCCAGAGTCAACCAGCCATTATTCGACTTAACGTCATCCAAACGCAGCGGTGCGACATGGCGGAACTGTTCCGGCAGCTGCAGGCCTTCGCCTTCGATCGTCTCTTGAAAGATTTTGCCGAAACGAGCCTGCACGAAATCTCGCGAAGTCGTTTCGCTGATGCTCATCCGTTGCCCTTCTTCTAAGTCTGGATAGCTGACTTCCACGTCACCATCGCGAAGCATGACCATGCGTCCGTCAGCCAGGCCAATTCGATACGTGGCCGCAATCAGTAATGGACGATTCACGCTGCTGTCACCTCGCGACATCGACCTGGCGGTAATCTTCCAGACAATTCGATCGTCTTGAAATTCAGCGGTCAGCGGTCGCAAGCGGTCAAATGTCAGCGTCCAGGGTTCGTCATTGTCTTCCAATTGAGCCGGTCGTTGGCCGGTCAAGTCTTCAAAGAAAGCGGCCGCTCGATCATTCGACAGCGTCAAGCCTCCCAGATAATTGGCCGCAGCATTGGCTACAGCCGATTCATGAAGTTGCACATTTAGTCGCAAGGCGTTGGCGGACGGTGCGGTATCGGGAGCGCCTAATTGACTGTCCTTGGCCAACAACATGGACAAGTAAATTCGCTGGGAATCGGACGACGCTTGGACAGCACGAGGCAACAAATTGCGCCGCTGCAGTGGTTGGCGAACCTGTGTTTCCAGCCGCAAATTCGCATCGGCCAACATGGCTTCAGTTTGTTGGTCTAGGTTTTGGGAAATCCGCCGAGCTGCTCGTTGCGAAGCAATCGCTTCACTCTGCGATTTCTTTTTGGCCACTTGTTTACTGGCGACTCGTTCAATCAATCTGGATCCCAAGCCTTGACGTTCCGCTTGAATTCCGGTGATTTGTGTCCGAGTTTGACAGTTGGCAGTTGCCGGCACGCTGGTCAGTTGAAACCCGTCAAAGAAAACACCTTTGTAACCATGTACGTCGGTAAAGCTGTTGCTATAGATGCGAACGGGCGAACGGTAGCCAATATTTTTTGCCGTAGTGATGCCGGTCAAATTCAGTTGCAAGGCAATTTGGTGCGAACTTGGTAGTAGCGAAGCCGACAACGTACCTTGAGTGAACGCGGTGCCCACGACGTCGGTTCCCAAAATGTCCTCGCGAACGGGCGAAGTGTTGGTCACCGGACGCGACATCGCTTGAGCGACTAGTGTTTCGGATGCGGAAACCAGCACATTCGGATATTCGTTCTGCACGCGAATGGAACGTACTAGTTGAGGTGCTTGTTGGAGTTGATCCAACCAATGCAAGCGAGCGGCCAGTTCGATACGATTGTCTAGCGAATCATCGCTTTGCAGAAGGGTTGCAATGCGTTCCAGATATTCATTGTACAGTTTGCTGGATTGATCGCTGGAAGCGGCGGTGGTGAGCAAACGCAAGTTGTTCAGCGAATCAGCCACGTCAGCAAACGGCGCCAATTGCAGGCCCAGATGACCATGGAAAAATGGCGTTGCCAAGTCACGCACTTGGTCTTTATCGGGCTGGTCGCTACTGGCCAGTTGATTCAATTCGTCCCATTTTAAATACGTCTTCCAGCCTTGCTCTTTTTGGGCCGAACCGGTTCGCAGAAAATTCTGTAATCGTTGCAAAGCCAAGCGGAGTCGACGCTGTTCGTTTTGAATCCGCCGAGGGTTGATGGATTCGAATCGATCTTGTCCGCTCAGCACCAAACCGGCCATTCTTGCAGCGGGCCGAACGTTTCGCTGGTCCAGCCAAGTTCGCAGTTGCTGGCGAAATCGCGACAGACGAGCGCGACTGGTGGATAATTCGGTTTGCTCTAAACGCCCAAGGACTTGCGCCACCACCAGCGAATCAGCGTCGTCTCCTTTGGCTAATTCAGCGGACAATTGATCGGTCAATAAATAAGAACGCCAACCTTCGGCGTGAGGACTGTCGGCCCACCACGTTTCCAGTTCGTTCAAAGCTTGGACTACTTCTTGCGAATCAGTACCGAGACTAGTTTGGTACGGCACCAATAAGATGCAAATCACCGCAAGGGTCCGAAGAGCACTTCTCATGCGTGGCTCCGCTGGCTGAGGAAAAGTTGCGTCAAACCGCAATGATTAGCACCCGCGGAATCGACCAAGTCCCGCATCGTTCGGGAGCATGGATTCGCCAAAAGGGTAGCAAATATTGCTGTGGAATGGACGCATCTTAGATTTACCGGTCGTAAAAGACAACCTAAGCTGCCAGGGCAATAGTGGTGCAAATTGCTTTCTCATTTTTTCCTCGCTAGGCATCCCATCTTGAACGCCGCCTCGGACACAACAATTTACGCCAGCTCGATTCACTGCGCGACCAAATCTGGCGTCCCACGCTGATTACCGGGCTTTCCAAGGCTGAAAATTCGGCAAAGGCGGTACATTGCGCCGAGATGTCGAAGTTTTGCAACGTTGGATGATGAAATTTTGCCTCGTGTATTCGGAACACGTTGTATTTTTTCACAGCCAGAAACGGGGCAGCTTGATTTGGACCACGTAGCAACAGGGTATTCGATTGAGACGGTCGACGGCCAATGCGAACCTACTGATGATCATGATGGCCTTAGCCATGTTGCTGCAGTTGGGTTGTGCGCAGTGCAAGATCCCGGCGATCGATCCGTCGGGCGAACGTTTCTTGTTACCGTGGCCCAATTCGACGAATCTGTCCGTCTGCGAAGAAGGCCATTCGTGGGCCGATTGTTTCAAGCCACAAAAGCCGTTGTTTGCTTCGCCCAAAACACCTCCGCCTTGTGACAATCCGCTGCCTCCGCCCAATTCGGCAACCACCATCAACACGCTGCCGGTCAGCCAAGTCGTGCCGACGGTGCCAAGAATTACCAACGGCACAAATCTGGATACTTCGGACAAACCGGCACATGAATTGATTCGAGTGCTTTCGGCTACGCAAGCTCAACCGGGCCAAGGTTCGGTCACGCTGACCAAGAAACGAATGATGGCGCCGGTGGGTTCGGAAGTCATTCTTGTCGGCGGCGTTTGTGGCGGTGATGGTTACTATGTGACTCGCGAACCAGTCGAATGGTCTTTGGAAGAAGGCAGTGTCGGCACGTTTTTGGATCCGGGTAACGCAACCGGTCTGCTGAATCGGCGACCGTTGCTGGATGGTTTTCTGACCGAACCAGTGGCCGAACTGCTATCCAATAAATATGCCGTCAGCTGTACATCGAAGAAACTGCAAGTGCTAACTCGAGGCACTCCGGCAGCCACGGACGATATCTTTGTGGAAAGTGGTCAAACGTGGATTGGCGTGACGTCTTCTCAAGAAGGAACATCGTATGTCACGCTGGTTGCGCCAAATTTGGACCATTCCGCCTTGCGACAAGCCACGGCCGTCATTCAATGGGTAGATGGCCAGTTTACCATCCCCGGCCCGCAGTCGGCCAAGTTGGGCGAAGCCAAGACGCTGACAACGCAAGTTCGACGCACCGTTTCGGGCCAGCCCATTGCAGGTTGGATTGTGCGTTACGAAATCACCGGCGGTGCTCCGGCTGAATTCGATGGCGGCGGTACGGTTCGCGAAGTCATGACCGATTCCTTGGGCCAGGGTTCGGTGGTGCTGATTCCAGCTAGTCAAGATTCGGGTACCACGAATATTAACGTCCAAGTGATTCGCGCCACCGATTCACAAGGCATGACGTTCAGTCCCACGGAACGGACCGTGATTGGCCAAGGTGACACTTCGGTGACGTGGGCGTCTTCCGCATTGCAACTCCGGTTGCTAGGCCCGCCGACGGCGGACACCAACGCGCCGGTGACATACGAAATGGAAGTTTACAATCCCGGCACCGCGCCAACCACCAACGTTACCGTTCACAGTATGATACCGGTGGACATGGAATATCAATCCAGCGATCCACCGGGGCAGGTTTCGGGAAGCCGAATTGATTGGAATATTGGCACGTTAGGGCCGAATGAGCGTCGAGTGATCTCGCTGAGTCTGTGGCCAACTCGCGCTGGTCGAGTGGTACACGTGGTTGCGGCCGAAGGCGCCGACGTACCGCCGGTCGAGCAGCAAGTGGAGACGGAAATTTCGAATCGAGCGTTATTCATTGAAATGTTTGGGCCCGATCCCAATCTGCCGCTGAACGTCGGTGATTTGGCAAAGTACACCATCAAAATCAAAAACCAAAGCCGTGCTCGAGTAGAAAACATTCAGATTGCCGATCGCTTTGACGAAGGCCTGCGACATTTGCGAGTGGAACCCGGTTCGAACGCGGCTGGCCCCGGCGAATCGGCCAGTCCGCTGGTGTGGGACGGCTTTGGTTCGCTGGACCCAGGGGAAACTCGCGAAATCGGCTTGAACTTTGAAATCACCGCGCCGGGTCGACATTGCCACGAATTGGTCGCCAGTGGTTCGGGCACCGATCCCGCCACTGTCAGTGCCTGCGTCACGGCAGTCCAGCCCGTACGGCCTAACGCTCAAGTGCGAATCTCCGCCACTCCGCAATCCATTCCCGAGGGTGGCGAACTGGAATTCTTCATCACTGTGGACAATACCGGCAACGCTCCGCTGAACGGAATGGTAGTAGAAGTGTTGGTGCCGCCGGAATTGAAACCGGTCAGCGGCGATGCCACTGACTACGAAGCAACCTCCGGGGCTATCCCGATTAACGGCGGAGTTCGGTGGACGCGGCGCCTGCCGTTGGCCGCCAGTCAGTCAGCGACGTTCAAGTTGGATTGCCAAGCATTAGCACCGGTCAATGAAGCATCTGTGGTGGCTCGAGTGGTGGCCCAAGACTTGGCCGTCAGGCAGCAAGATGTGACGGTCCAGATTGTTCGTGAACCGAGCGGAGGACCGGGTAATGACGCTGGATTCGATGGATTTGATAATCGCGATTCGAATCCGGATGCGGGCGGCTTTCCGAATCGGCCGTTGGACAACGACACGTTCGACCGTCCTTCGCTGGATGACAATTTCGGAGCGAACGGCGGAACGCCTAGAAGCAATCGCGATGGCAACGGCAGCTTCGGTACGGTTGGCGAACGCAAGTCGACGCTCGAATTAGTCGTTCGTGGTCGCATCGATCCTGCGAATCCGCGACACGCCATTTTTGATGTCAGCGTGACCAATTTGGATCGCTTCCAAGCGGCCGATTCCAATGTGGAAGTGATCGTCCAACTGCCGCAACAGGTGGTGCTAGACCGAGCATTGGGTGGGTATTCTGGTCCGACACAGGGATCGGTCAGCGCCGATTTGCGTATGATTCGACTAAGACCTGTTCGAAGCCTGCGGCAGCAAGAAACGGTGACTTGGACCTTTCACACTAGAGTTGAATCACCCGGTCAGGCGGTTTGCCGAACGGAAGCCAAAAGCATTATGAATCCTAATGCCATTTATGCTGAAGACATGATTGTAGTTCAGCCGTAGAATGCCATGAGATCACTGCGGTGGTCGGGGCATGGGGCATAGGCACAGTAAGTTGATGGCAGTATGGACGAGAGCAGGCGATTTGTCATTTTGCACCACGTGGTTCCGGGAACCTTCGAACGTCCTTCTCATTGGGACGTCATGTTCGAAAACGGGGACGAGCTACAGACCTGGGCGTTGAACGTGCAGCCGGCGCATCAGGTGGTCATTCAAGCGACGGCATTGCCGGAACATCGCAAAAAGTACTTGGACTACGAAGGCGAAATCTCGCATGATCGCGGCGTGGTGCGTCGCTGGGATAGCGGGCAGATCCAAGTTATGGAATCGACACCGGAGAAGATTTGCGTGCGGATTGTGGGCCGCCGGTTGTTTGGGAAAGTCGAATTAGTCCACAATCTGCACGACGCTTGGACGTTTGTCTACAGCGAAGAAAGTAGCGACGGACATCCGCAGAAAAATGCCAACGAATTTCCTTCGGACAACTCGGAATAGTGGGTTGTTATTCGCTTTTGCCTATCCAAAAGTCGTCGCGAGTCTAGTTGGTTCGGACGGACTTTCGGATAGAATGCGGCAATGAGCAATGAAGAACAAGGAAAATGCTGGATTGGCTTTGACTTGGGCGGCACCAAGATGCTGTCTCAGGTTTTCGACGCCAAGTTCTACCCGCTAAGTCGACGACGCGCCAAAACAAACGGATATGAAGGCGCTACCGCTGGACTGGAGCGAATTGCCGACTTGATTCGTTCCACTCTGGACGAAACCAAGCTGTCCAAAGGCGAATTGGGCGGAATTGGGGTCGGATGTCCCGGCCCGCTGGACCTGAACGATGGCGTTATCATTGAAGCGCCCAATCTGGGCTGGAAGGAAGTGCGGATTCGCGAATATCTGGAAAAAGCCTTCGATTGTCCGGTAATTATCATGAACGATGTCGATGCCGGCGTTTATGGCGAATTTCGCTTCGGGGCCGCTCGAGGAGCTCGTTGCGTAGTCGGCGTTTTTCCTGGCACCGGCATTGGCGGAGGTTGTGTGTATGAAGGTCGAGTTCTTCGCGGGAAAACGGGCAGTTGTTTTGAAGTAGGCCACATGCAGATTGCACCCGACGGGCCGTTGTGTGGTTGCGGTCGCCGAGGATGCTTGGAGGCGGTCGCCAGTCGCTTGGCGATTTCGTCTGCGGCCATCCAAGCTGCTTATCGAGGTGACGCGCCGCACTTGCTGAAAGAAGTGGGCATGGATTTGTCCAAGGTTCGCAGCAAAGCGCTTTTGCGTTCGATCCAGGCGGGTGACAAAGTCATTGAAGAGATCATCAAGAATGCGGCTCGAAGTATCGGTATTGCTGTCGGTAATTTGGTCAACTTGTTGTTGCCCGACACCATTGTGCTCGGTGGCGGTTTGGTCGAAGCTATGCCCGACTTGTTCTTGGAAAATGTGCGAAAGGCTGCTGCAAAGCGAGTGATGCCGTCATTCGTAAATGCGTACCAAGTCGTCGATGCTCGTTTAGGTGACGAAGCCACCGTCATGGGCGCCGCCGCTTGGGCGAATTATTCGGTGGAACACCTGAACGCTCGTAAAAATGAATCACTCACCTGCGCCCCCAACGAATAGCGTTCCGCCAAAACTTAGGCGGAAAATGTTGGCACCGCATTATTTCTAGCTCCGCCCACTGCGGCCTTTATGACGTGCCAGATTTTGTATGTGGACGGCGGCTTCACCGCCGGTTGGAACTGGCCCGTTCCGGTAAACAATCAGTAACGCGGATTCTATCATGCGTTTTTCCATTCGATCTCTTTTGGCCTTAACGTTGCTAGTGGCATTAGCGGCGTTGGCTTGGAAGAACTTGGTGGAGTTGCGGCGGATGGAAGCGCAAATTGAAGTAGTTCGAGCCAGTAGTCAGGCCGCGCAGGACAGAATTGAAGTCCAGTTCTATTCGCCTGGTTACCAACAACGGAAACTCGAACAGGACGACATTGCAGCGATGGCACTCAAGGCATCCCGTCAGTTTCGTCAGTTGGAAGAAAAGTATGGAACGCTGGAATCAGTAGATGAGAACACATTTTCCTTTCGCACATTACCTTCGCTGCAAATCTCAGAAGGGCAAGATGTCAAGTTGCGGTTGTTCATTCCGGCGAACCGCCCCGTCTGGCTGAAGTGTGGCGTGACGGCCAACGAGACTGCTCGTCGCGCGCCGGGCGACGACCAACTTCTTAGGACATCGCCCTTCACCAAAACAGGCCCGTTTGAATGGCGACTGCCGCTCGGCATGCACGACCTGACAATTTCCTATCGCCACGCCGTGGACGGAAAGATGCCGTTCAAATTGCAGTTAGATCACGACGTTCTTCTGGAGACAGAATATGTCGATCCGGATGTGCGACATGCATCGTTGAGCTGGCCGAATGCCCAGCAGGCATCTCACACACCGCCGGACAAGAAATTGCCGGGCCTAATGCGAGCAGCCATTTCGCTGAGTCTGAATCGGCGCGCCGAGCACTTTGTCGTTTGGTTGGCAGATAGTTCCAGCGAATTCGCACCAGCGAAGGAGCCACAGCGTTGATGACGATAAACCGCTTGTCATCTCGTCGAACATGGTCCACGGCGTCTCTATTGGCGGTTGAATTCGTTTGTTTGTTCCTGATTGTTTTGGTTGGGTTCAATGTCTTTTCGACGATGGAACTGCAGAAGGCGCGAAAGCGATTGCGGCTGGTCCAAGCAGAGCTAGAGCAACGAAACGATGTATTGCAACGGAAACGAGACGGTCTAGCACAAGTCGCTCGTGACAAACAATTGATATTAGAGGTCTTACGTTCGTGTCGTACCGTGGATGACATTCCAAACTTCGATGATTCGCCATTTCTGGCTGCCATCATGAGGAGTGGCACAAATCACGATGCCGTATTCTATGTACCGAATGCACGCAGCCGCCTCAATGTGGAAATCAATTGGAAGTCTCTGGAGTCAGCAGACGATGATTCCGGGATGGAGAATTCTCATCAAACATGGGATGTGGCATTGGTGCCGAATTCAGGATACATCGTGAGCATCCCGATCGACTCAAAACGCATTGCATCGCACTGGACCATCGAAGGAAATTCGCCACAATCCAAACTGCAATCGATTCCGTTGCCATTGTCAGATTTTCAGCCGCGCAGTTGGTCGTGGAGTACCGACAAGCAGTTTGCCCGGTGGCCGCTGACGGACAAAATGCAACTCGAGGACGGGCTGCAGGTCATGAAAATTTCTATGTCAGGTCCCGCCGGCGAAAAGCAATATTCGCTAACAATGACCGCTCGAGTGGTTGTCGAACGCGAAACTCAAACCGACGCTACTTCGCAAAGCGAATGAAAAAATAAAACCGATTGCCGAAGCAAAATTCGACAATCGGTTGGATGTATGTTTTCCCTTTTAATAGACGACGGCAATGACCTACCAACCAGCTTTCTGGCCGGGCGAGGTGGATGACGCGAATTCGCTGCGAGTTTCCACGGGTTGGTCGATGATGCGAGTGGCTTGTTCAATGCCGGCTTGCAGAATGGAATCGTGCGAGGCCAACAGTTCGCCAGACTCCAATGGTTTGGCCATGGTTCGAACCGACACGTTCGGATCGACACCGGCGTTGCTGATCGCTTTGCCATTGGGCGAATAGAATTTGGCGGTTGTGAGGCGAACACCCGATTCCAGAATCCGCAGCGGGAAAATGCCTTGCACAGAGCCTTTCCCGTAACTGCGACTCCCCACCACGATGCCTCGATCATGATCGCGAATGGCACCGGCAAAAATTTCGCTGGCACTGGCGGAATCGCCGTCAATCAGCACTACCAAAGGAACTCGCCAAGTACCAACCTTGCGAGCCTTATAGTTGAAATTTTCACGAGTGCTACGGCCCAAGGTGGAAACAATCGTGCCGTCCATCACAAACCGATCGGCTACTTCGACCGATTCGGTCAGCAGTCCGCCCGGGTTGCCTCGGACGTCAATGATCAGACTTCGCATGCCTTGTCCCAGCAATTTCCACAAAGCCGCGTCAACGTCTCGGCTGGTGGTTTCTTGAAAGCTGGAAATCTTCAAGTAGGCAATCCCTTTGCTGGGATCCAGCATCTTGACGTCTTCCACGCTGGGCACTTCCACTCGATCTCGACGAACTCGCACTTGGCGATTTTGTCCTTCACCGTTCTTCAGTGTCAGGTAGACGACCGAACCTTGTTCACCTTTCAGCAAATCAGCCGCCACGTCCACCGGCAATTCGGACACAACCTTGTCGTCAATCTGGACGATCGTGTCGCCCGAACGCACACCAGCTAATTCAGCGGGGCCATTCGAAATAACGTCGGAAATCAACAGCGTGCCAGTATCGGTTTTCAGTTCGACACCCAGTCCGACAAAGTTGCCTTTGATCTGCGAATAGACGTCTTCCAGTTGTTGTTCGGTAAGGTAAGTCGAGTACGGATCCAGCGAAGACATGGCACCGCAAACATATTCAAAAATGGCGGCGTTGGGAGATACGCCCATCTGTCGCGACACGATGCGGCTGGACCAACGAACGAAATCGATCGCCTCTTGGCGATTGGCAAATGACTGCTGAGATTGTGTCGACCAGATAGCCCGAATCATATCGCGAACTTGTTCCGCACTTGCCTGCACGCCCAGTGTTTTACGAACCGTGGGATCCAGCAGTGCAATCTGGACGCTACTGGTTCCGCATCGCAAGAGCTCTCGCCAATCCGGATTGTCTACATAATGCGTTTCCAGCTTGGTGGCGACTTCTTCCATTAAAGAAAGAGACTCGCTTTCGCTGAGACGACGAATCGAGGACACAAAGGTGTCGTCAGAATAGCGTCGATCCAATTCGTAGTGGAGACGCGTGATGCGCATCCGTCGATTGAGTTCGGAGTCGGTTGGATAAATACGCAACGCATTTTCGTACGTCGTTAGCGCTTCGCCCCAACGTTGTTTTACTTCGAATTCGCGTCCTTCCGTCAAGACGCGTTTGACTTCGTCCGCTACTTGAATGTGATCCAAACCATTTTCCGCGTGCGCAACCGAAGGTGCGACAAACGAGTTTGAACCAAAACCGACCAGCAATCCCACTAGAAGAGCGGAAAATAGATTCCTACGTTCCATCAGCGACTTTCCATATTCGGGAGGTGACACCTTGCCACAATCATCCATGTCGCACGCCAAAGTCCGATTTAAGGCACACGAGGGTTGAATGCGGCAGTGAGCGCCGATTCAGAATGACAACCATATCCATCTGGGTCGCTAAGCTGTTGCCGTTTCACGACCCTGGTGAATATAGAACACGGAATAACGCGGGTCAAAGAAATCGAGAATTTTCCATTGGTGATCCACTTGAATTACCCGGACAACCTGAACACGGAAGTCGGGAAATTCAGGTCACGCAGTCTGTGTGCCACGGACAAGGGTTCTCGATCGCGTCTCCTATCGCTGAACTAAGGCCATACTGGCCCGACCCAATTGCCTGCCATTCTACGCGCGAAAGAGATGTCAGGCAAATAATTTAACATTTTTGGCTAGGCGACGGGTAAGAGCGGCCGTGCGCGAAATAGGGAGTGAGAAGAATGTACCGCGAAAGAAGCGAGTCTCGCCGAAAACTTGTAAACCTGCGACGAAAGTCACCGTGGTCCGACTCTGGAAGATAGCGAACTGCATGCAGCACATTGAGAATGTTAGTTGGTGCCAGCCATACAACGCATTGAGAATGTTAGTTGGTGCCAGCAATGCAACGCAACGCAACGCTTTTCAATTAATAGCGTTTGGTACCAGCCATGCAACGCAATGTTCTATTCGAGCGTCGGTATTGTCGGTATCCTTCAAGTTTGAAACGAATTTATCGGACAGCGACAACGCTCGGGGCGTCGTTTTCGAAATCACGCACCTGCGTTTTTTTCGGCGGAATTTGATTGCCCGAGGCGTGGGGCGAGCGACCGCGGAAAGTGCGATTTTCCCTCACTTACGTGTCGGGCTAGGAAATGCATTTGCGTCGGGCCGGGAAGTGCAATCGTGTCGGGCTAGGAATGTAAGCGAGCACGGGGCTGGTGGAGATTTCACCACGTAGACCAAGAAAGTAGGTAGCCAAGATATGAAAACGCTGATCAAGAACGCGACCGTGGTGACGCCAACGGAAACATTGCAGACGTCGGTCGTGGTGGACGGAACCAAGATTGTGGATATCAATCCGGCAATGCAGTTGTCGGTAGATGAAACGATCGACGCGACGGGCCTGCATTTGATTCCTGGAGTGATTGACGATCAGGTTCACTTTCGCGAACCGGGATTTGAACACAAGGAAGATTTGCGCACTGCCAGTTTTGCCTGCGCGAAAGGTGGGGTTACTTCATTCCTGGAAATGCCCAACACCAATCCGAATACCACAAATCAGCAGCGATTAAATGAAAAGCTGCAGTTGGCTTCGGACAAGTGTGTCGTGAATTACGGGTTCTACATTGGCGCCACAACTGACAACTTGGACGAATTAGTTGCCGCGCAGCGAACACCGGGTATCAAGATTTTCATTGGTTCCAGCACGGGCAACCTATTGGTGGACGAACAAGCGGCGCTGGAACGAATCTTCGCGGAAACGACGCTACCCATCACCGCACATTGTGAAGATGAAACCACGGTTCGCGCCAATACAGCCAAGTATGCGGACATCCACGATGTGGCCATTCATTCGCAAATTCGCGATCATGCCGCCGCCGAAATTGCCACTCGCCGATCCCTGGATCTGGCCAAGCGACATCGTCATCGGTTTCATGTCTTGCACGTTTCCACAGCTAACGAACTGCCGTTGATTGCGAATCATGGAAACTTGATTACGGCCGAGGTTTGTCCGCATCATTTGTTTTTCAATATCGACGACTACGCTCGTTTGGGAAGTTTGGTGCAGATGAATCCATCCATCAAGAACAAGGTGGACAATCAAGCGTTGTGGCAAGCGTTGTTGGATGGCACCATTCAAGTCATTGCCACCGATCACGCGCCGCACACGTTGGAAGAAAAAGACCAACCGTATCCCAAATCACCGTCGGGACTTCCGGCTGTCGAAAATTCGCTAGCGCTGATGCTAAACCAAGTAGCGCTCGGCAACTGTTCGCTGCAACAAGTTGTGCAATGGATGTGCGACGCACCGGCGCGAGTTTGGGATATGTTGGACAAGGGGCGAATTCAAGTTGGCTACGATGCGGATTTGGTTCTGGTAGATCTGGAACGCAAGCATGTGATTCGCAACGAACAACAGTTGACCAAATGCCGTTGGTCACCGTGGGATGGTGCCGAATTAACCGGTTGTGCCGTTCGCACATTAGTGATGGGACAGACGGTCTATCGCGACGGACAAGTGGACGGCGATGTTCGAGGCCACGAGATTCAATTCGATCATCAACGAGGCGGTTTTTGGGCGACGACGTAGTTTCCGTATGCTACGTTTTTGAGCGGGTTTGGCGAGCTTTAACAGGTTCGCATTAGGCCTCGCAAAAGAACGGATTTGTCGAATGATAAAGGGATGAAAAAACAATACCTCCAGGCTATGAATTGATATTGCAGCATGTAGAACGCCATCGCTACACTGCTTTCAGTTCTGTCGATCAGGGATTGATCAAATAGCTTAAGGAGCGAGCCAATGCAGAGAACAGGTTATTTGTTGTTGATGTTGCTGGTCTCGGCAGCGTCTTCCAGTCGTGTCGAGGCGCAAGATTATATTGCTAGCAATCTTCGAGTGCCTTCGGCAATTGCCGATGCAAACGCGGATATGTGGACAGCGCAAACGGGACAGTTGAGTGCTGCTCCGGTGTCGCGCAGAACGTCTGTTCATGTGGATGATTCAACCAACGTCAGAAACTGGTTGGTGGTTACCGGGCTCGGAATTGCGTTTTTGGCCGGCGTGGCGATTACGTCCGAATCAATTCGAAGATATCGATTCCGATCTGATTCGCCTGTGCGGATTCAGTTTTAGTTTCGAACCGAACCAACATTTGCGAATGACCGATCCTTCTGATTTGCGACAGTTCGCCGCGAAAGAATCAACGGGCCACTCGCGTCGCAACTACTGCTAGCCGTTTAGATTGACGCCCAGTTTTCTTGCCTGCAGCTTGAGGGCTCGATTGAAATAGATGTAAGGGTATCGGCGATCGCCCTGCTTTCGAGCCCAGCTGAACGTGCTTTTCACCAGCTTTTCGGGAAGCTTGCCGTCTTCCACCAATTGCACCACGTTGCGAATAAACGCAAATTCGCGTTGCCGCCGCGCTTTAAGCCCGCTCTTCAGCTGCTCTTCTAGCGTAGCAACGTTGCCCGATTCCGCTCGCACCGCATCCGCAGTCAGCCAGCTCCACAACCCCAATGTGACGACGGCCAGTGCATTGGTCAGTATCTTTCGGCGGTTCATCCGTGTCCTCGCTTTCTAGAAAAATCCCAAGAACTTTTACTTGATCCGCGAACAGAATTCAAGCCAGATTCTGCAGATTATTCAACACGGCTTGTTCGCTTCCGCGAGATGTTCTTTGCTGGAAAATGCACTCGACACCAAGGCAACGACGCTAGTCTTGATCTTGGCCGGTGTTCCAGAACAACTGATCATTTTGGGTTTGTGCCAAGCGAATCAACATGATTTTTTGCATCGGCGAACCACTCGACGTAGCAAAGAAAGCGTGACCCAATCCGGCGGCTTCGGTGGTGGTGCCAATCATCAGCGTATGGCCGGGCATGAGCGCTGATTCGAATTGTAGATCATCGTAGACTTCGCGTTCCAGGCCTGTCTCGATTTGCCACGCTCCGTCACCGGGAATAAAGTGCTGCTGCATTTGTCCGTGATGGATTTCCGGCGTGATTTGTAGCCGAATCATATTGTTCGGTTCGACAAAACACCTTGCTGCCAGACAGCATTGGGCATTGGTCAAAGGTCTCCCAGAAACTCGACCCGACGTCACATTGTTGTGCAAGACAATGAGTTCTGCTTGTGATTCGCCTGTCATGATGGGAACTCGCTGAAGATGCCGACAACTGACTCGTCGCTGCTTTTGCATCACGTCTACTTCTTTGGCAATTCCGGCTTCGGAACTCCCTTGTTGAAAGCGCTGGACCAATTCTTCGGGAACGTGAATCCCCACCACGCCCACTCGGAATCCATTGGCCGCCAAGCGTTGTCGGACGTCGGCGTCGATGTTCTGTTCGTCAACCTGATTCCAAATGGCGTCTTGAATGTCAGGACGATTGGATGGCAACAAAATGGTCGTGATCGCAATCATGACGCTATCAGGCGGGATCCGAATTGCGGGCAATTCGGAAACCGGCTCCGGTTCCTCGTGCCATAACGAACAGCCCGCTAGCAATGTCAGCAGCAAGCCGACGAACAGCTTTGCGAAGTTTTGCACGACATCGTGGCGAAGTGTCTGCATTAAATTCGAAACTCGGCTTTATACATCGGAACCCATCAAACTTGCGAAATAATCGCACGGCGGGCGAACGGTAATGCATTTTTGCCACAGCGTCAATTTCAACCCGCCGGTTGGTCGCTGCGGGCACGTCGTTGCTAGCGATGACATGCCAGCAGGGACGACGGAAGAAATACGAAATGCACAAAACGGCTGATCAAACGGCTGATGAATGAGAACGGTACTAAGTGTTTTGTGGCCACGGAATTGGCCGACAATTTTGCCGGTGCAGTTAGAAATTAGGAATCGTGAAAATCCGTATTGACCCATTCGAGCACA
>JAGQOZ010000658.1 GCA_020426955.1 Planctomycetales bacterium | reverse complement strand
GGCGAAGGAACGTACGGTGTGCTTCGATCCTTCTTCCATAGCACGCGGTCGGTGTCTGTGATATCTCCTCGAGCGTCTTGGATGTTCAGGGCCAAGATGGAACGAATTTCATAACTGCTGGCAGCATACACCGTTCCATCCTGAAAAACTGGAGACGCCACAACATTGGCGGACAGCCCGCCACATTCCCAGACCACTTGACCGGTGTCCAGATCGTATCCACGAATTCGCGTCGTGCCGCTGACCACCACTTGCGTCTTGCCGTCCATATTGACAGCAATAGGTGACGCCCACGATGTGACTTCAGGTCGTTTGGTTCGCCAAAGTTCGCGACCGTCTGTCGCGTTCAATGCCACAACAAAGGATTGCCCTTCGTGATCCCAATTCACAATCAGCTTGCCGTTGACCAGCAGCGGCGAACTTCCTTCGCCGTGGCCATGCTTGGATTGCATGGTGCCGAGCGATTTTTGCCAGATGATTTCTCCATCCCAAGACAAAGCGAAAATTCCGTATGACCCAAAGCTGACGTACACTCGCTGACCGTCCGTTGTGGCTGATGCAGACGCGAGACTTCCGGTGAAGTGCCCGGCTTCGTGTGGCAACGCTTCCTTGACCACGGTATTCCATACGATTCTGCCGTTCGTTCGGTCGATCGCCAAGACGCAGAACCGTTGCCGATGCGTGACAGGCAAATTGTCGTGGGCTCCCGGAGCTTGACTGTATCTTGGCTCTAATTCTTCTCCGAAAGGTTCGGCTGTGGTCAGAAAAATGCGATCCTTCCAAACGACAGGCGACGAGTGTCCCTTGCCGGGAATCGCGGTTTTCCAAGCTAGGTTTTCGTTTTCGCTCCAAGTCAACGGTGGATTTGCGGCCGGCGCTTCGCCCGTCAACAACGGGCCTCGCCAATGCCCCCACTGCGATGCCACGAGCTTCCGATCCGATTCGTCGGCTGTTCCCAGCGATCCAAGCAACGTGGTGAGTGCGAGTAGTGTAAATTCGAAACGAAATATTCTCATGCTCAAAATCCTACCGCGATGAGTCCGAATGTCACGGCGTCCGCGCATCGCAAATCGTTTACAATGCGAATCCAACGGCTTCATCGTCTTGTTTAACTTTGACAAAAGGAAACACTTTCATGAATACTAACTCGGCCCCTAAATGGTTCGGCATTGTTGCGGCAATTGCGCTAATTTGGAATCTATTGGGTTGCATGGCATTTGTGATGCAGTTGCTGGTTTCAGAAGATCAATTAGATGACCTTCCAACTGCGCAACAGGAATTGTTCCAAAATATACCAAACTGGTACTTTGTGGCATTCGCAGCTGCGGTGCTGGGCGGCGCAGGCGGATCGCTTGGCTTGTTGCTTAGAAAAAAATGGGCCGTTGCGTTATTTTGGATTTCGCTGGCAGGAGTTGTCGTACAACAGGTTTATATGTATTTGCTGAGCGACACGATTCGCGTCATGGGGATTGGTGCAGCCGTGATGCCGACGTTAGTCTTGATTATCGCCATCAAATTGTTGTGGTTATCGCGAACCGCCACGCAACACGAATGGCTCAAATAAGTTGGCTGCGGCGAGTATCAGCGAATGGTCTTAACTGACAAGATCACAGCGATCCCTATGCTTGCCAAGCTTAGTACTAATAGGCCCACAAACAACGACGGTTGCGAAAGCCAAACCGTTACGGCGATGGCTAAGCAGACGCACGCAATAGCCTTCACCTTGACTTCGATTCGAATACCTCGATGCCGTTGCCAGTCCAGCAGGATGGGGCCGAAGATTCGGGACGTCAATAATTTCGAATGAAGCCCCGGCGAGGTTCGCAGCAAAAAGTAGTTGGTTAGCAACAGGAACGGCGTACATGGCAGCACGGGCAAAATGACGCCGGCACCACCGATCACAAAGAACAAAGCAGCCAATGTCAGGTAAAGAGTTCGTTTCCAGCCCGTGGCAAATTCATGCGATTGACGCTTGGGGAACGGCAGGATATCGCATTGCAGATGATTGCTGTCAATTTGCTGATTCTGTTGAGGAGCAACTTGCAATCCGGACATGAATAAAGACCTGTGTGCTGGAACCTTACACGACTCGATTGGCGAAACAAACGGGGGCACTTGAAACTTAGGTTCGGTGAACGTCGTGTCCATTTTGGACGGATTGGACAAGCGGAGTTGCGGCTTTCCGGACAGGAATTATCAAACCAATGTGACTCAAAACGAAAAAAGCGACCCGGTTTTCCACCAGATCGCTTTGCGATCACGCACCATAGCGCCCATTTGGCGTCGGAATCAGATCTAAGAAATCCGGCGTCGTAGCCAACCCATCAGCCCGCACGCTGCCAATCCCCAAAGCCCAAATGCGCTGGGTTCCGGCACAGCCGCAACGCCAGTTCGTGGACCAATTTCAAATCCACCACCTTGAAACGCAACGACAAAGTCCGAACTATTGAAATCGCCATCGCCATTCCAATCTCCTTCGCTCCAAGTGGAATTGCCGTCGATGGCGTCTTCATATTCGCCCGCAGTAAAGACACGAACGAAGTCGGTCGAACTGAATTCGCCATCTAAGTCCGAATCGCCGTAATACGTGTTGGCAATTTCGACCACCCATTTGTCACGGTCTGCGTCATCTACATTGCCGTCACCGGTGAGGTCGAATTGAGCTCCACCAGCGCCGTTGGCCGCAGCGCTCAGCAAGTCAATGTCTTCCGCATCCAAAGCTCCGTTGCCGTTAAAGTCGCCCAACAGGCCTGCCAATACTTCCAACGTCAAACCATTCAAAATGGGGTTATTGTCGGGGGCACCGGGATCGGAGCCGCCTAGCGTAATGTTCAGCGTACCGTCACCAGCGGTAAACGTGTGCGTGTAAAAAACACCTTGCGAACCGTTGTTGATGCCGCCTTGGATACGCTGGACATTCATGTTGTCCACCATTTGTTCATCTTCCAAGAACAAATCGAAGCCTCGATTGCAGCAGCTTTCGGCAAACAGTAATTGCAGCTTGTACTGCGTGCCAGCTTCTACGTCCAATTCGATATCCAGCCCTGGCGGAACGTTCCAGCGAATCGACTCCATGACGCCTTCCAATTCGTCATCATTTTGTGTGTCACCGTATTCGCCATCCAGATGCCAGTCGATGATTTCGTTGGCGTCGGTAATGAACACTTCAGGTGC
>JAGQOZ010000657.1 GCA_020426955.1 Planctomycetales bacterium | reverse complement strand
ATCCTGATTTGTCCCAGTGATGCTCGTACCGAATCAACGTCGCGGTTGGGTTCGGGCCATTTTGAAGAACAATTCATGGGCGTTACTAACTACAAAGCCAACATGGGCGCGAACTGGGGAGCGGACGAATCGCAAGATTTGGACGACATTGGTTCACGTTGGCGCAACATCGGCTTCAACAACAGTTACGACGGCCAAGCCCACGGCGACGGTGTGATGTGGCGAGACGATTACAACAAACGTATGCGCGCCAGCAAGATCAAAGACGGACTCAGCAAAACATTCTTACTGGGTGAAGACGTCCCCGAAGCGAACCTTTGGAATTCCTGGGCGTATGCAAACAACGTGTTTGGAACGTGCGCGATACCGCTGAATCAAACAGCCGAACCTGGCTGGTGGCCCGATTCCATGGGCTTCAGGAGCGATCATCCGGGCGGAGCGATGTTTGCTCGGTGTGATGCATCTGTCCGGTTCGAAACAGATGACTTGGATTACACGGTCTATACTGCGTTGGGAGCCCGGGCGAATGATTAACTGGAGGTTGGCAGTAATACTTGGCATCACCGGGGTCATTGGAGCGTTTCTGGTTTTTCGCTCTGACGCAGAGATTTCGGTCATGCACCAGTTCCAATATCAACATTGTCCCGACCATTGCCACCACGGTGCGAAGGTACTACTAACTCACCAACAGTTTTTGCCGAGGCTCGAGTACCGAAACGCCAAGGAGGCTAAAAGCGGTGCTGACTCAACAATTGATGTTATGTCAGACCAGTTTGGCGAAGTTACGGGGACGGACAACATCGCGGCTGCACTTGAGAGGCTTTCGAAGAACCCCGGCGCCATGGCGATTGCACTGGACAAACGCGCGCATTGTCACGTGATTCTAGGTACGGAAAGCGTCGAGATTGCGGGAAATTCAAAAACCTATTTAAAAATTGCACACGGGTTGTCAACAGCGTCTTTTATTGCCGCAGAGGAGTTCTTACTGAAGTTCAAGGATGCGAAATTCTATATATTGGAATCACCAATTGAAGCTCCCGAGGGGCAAGTACATTGCTTTGGAAGCGCAAGCCTAAGAATTGATCGCCCCTTCATCGACTATGGAATAGTCAAGCCCTTTGCGGAACAACGATCATCGATCCGGATTACTAATGTTGGCGAATCTGTCGTGGGACTAGAAAAACCACTTTCGAGCTGCTCGTGCACGGTTACCGACATTGGCATCAATGAACTTCCGCCAGGAGAAGCAGTCGAGATCGAGGTAAAGTACACCAGTAGGAACAAAGCAGCCGACATTCAGCGCATCTTAGTTCCGATTCGAGACTATGCTACACAAGAATTTGCCACTGTCGAATGTAACTTAGCAGCGTGGCAATTAGCGTACGCGACTTGGAAACCTGGATCGATAAATTTTGGTCTGGTTGATCGCGATGGTAAAGCTGACGTCAAGAGCGAAATATTCGTATTTGAACGCGAATCGGATCGTTTTGACAACCTGACCGCTCATGCGGACAGCCCGCACCTAAGCTTTAGCGTCAGTCACGTTACACTAGAGTCAGGACGGCGACGATATGATGTTCAAGTCGTACTGAACACACTAGAGATGTCAGATTCGGTTCAGAACGCAACCGTCACCGTGTCGACGAACAGTTCACAGGTACCAGTATTTCGAGTACCAGTAAAATGGAAACTACGTCCGCGTTTTGAATTGGACCCAACAGTCGCCGTGTTCGACGATAAGGTGAAGATCGACTTTGAAATCCACAGCCACAACGACGAACAGCTGTCCGTCGATTTTCTTCATGTACCCAGCGAAGTTGACGTGCGGATTGGCGACAGACAAGCCGGGAAAATTTCTTTCGCAATTTTGCAGAAAAGTAGCCGTGCTCGGCATCAAACAACAGAACCTGTAGTTCTCTTGCTCGAGGTCAAATCGGGTGAGCAATGGCAACAACGAGTGGAAATCCCGTGTGTGCTAAACAAGCAAGGAGACTGAAAATGCGACTTAAAGAATTCATTGTTGGGACGATGATTGTTTCGTTCTGTTGTTCAATCGTTAGTGTAGCAGTGGCAGTTCCCACAGAAGAAGACTGTACGTGGCAATACGCGATAGACGAACGTTGTGTTGCTGCGCTAGGGGAAGAGTTGGATCAATGCCAAACAAAGAATTGTGGAGGAGTTGGTCTCGACTGTGGCGGCGACTTCAAAGATTTTCCGAATCCTTTTCCGGTAATGGCGGAAAGCGATGGTGTTGAAACCGGTTGGAAGCTCAAATTAAACACAAGTTTTGAATACGTGTGTTGGCAAAACTACACGTGCAGGAAAGATTTTGTTTTTCCGCCAAACAGGTGTTTAGCTTACGCTGGTGACGATTGGGACGGAACAAAGAAGTGTCAACTTGGGGGACCTCCCGGCGGCGGCGCTGGGAATTGCTATTACTGCAGCATGGAACCGGGTACTGTCAAACGGTTTACATCAGCGGAGATTGAGCAATGCGATTAGTTGTCGTGTTATCACTTGCAATTCTATTCGCAAATTCAAATGCTGAAGCGGACGAAGCAAGTATGGTACAGCTTCTAAGTGAAACAGCGGCAAGGCAGCGTGACAATTATGACCGGCTCAAGACTTGGCGTGGAAAGTACTCGTACCACGCAGACGCAGTGCATTTCCGGGATAACCGGAAATGCATTCGGAAATTCGACGCCGAATTGGAGTTCCTGGTAGATCTGACAACTGATCGTCGTTACGTTCACCTCCGTCCACTTGGGCTTTGTCGCTTTTTCGATCTAGAAACCGGTGACGACCTAGGCGTAACTGAGGAACCGGAAAATACCAATTGTGTCATAACACCAACTCAGTTCTTGCAAATGA
Organism: Planctomycetales bacterium; assembly: GCA_020426955.1. Lineage (GTDB taxonomy): Bacteria > Planctomycetota > Planctomycetia > Pirellulales > Pirellulaceae > JAGQOZ01. The sequence goes on along the minus strand of JAGQOZ010000657.1, from coordinate 310 downwards.
GTGCATCACCAGTATCAAATGGCGATCCCAAGACGCCTAGTACTGTGATAAGTGGCGTTGGGCCAGTTGGACACGTGATATTGGACAGTCCTGTTCCGAAATCGTTGTCAACAGAAAGTTTCGGCAAGACGTTTGATCCCCGACAAATGTTTGGTCGTGGCAACCCAAGCCACGTTATGCTTCAGTGGTTCGCGGACTGGGTCGGAAAGCCAGAGGCTAAGTTTACGTGCCGATTGGATGATTCTGGAAGCCTGATTATCGCTTCCGATCAGGATCGTTCCGTTATTACGTTTGATGACACTCGTTGCCG
>JAGQOZ010000656.1 GCA_020426955.1 Planctomycetales bacterium | reverse complement strand
CTAAAGTAGACCATTCCCGTTGTGGGATGGCACGGAACTCTAGAGAGTTGCTGCGAGGAATCCAAGCTGAATTTTTCAGAATGCGAAAAGCAGATTTACCAAGTGTCGGCAAGCCGACATCGGTTGCGACCGAGCGAATTCGGACGAAGTGAGATTCGCTACGTCGTGCGTCACTCAGACCGGGCGTTTTGAAGCTCCGCATTTGCGTTTTTTTCGCCGGAATTTCCTAGCCCGAAGCGCGAGCGAGGAACCGAAGGAACATTCAATTTTCCCTCACCTACGTTTCGGGCCAAGAAAAAGCGGCACTTCAAAAACCGGTCGCGAGTGTGTTCGAAGCGCAATGAGAAATGGCACTCGTTAACGTAGTGACACGGAATTGTCGCTGCTCAATTCAGCACTTGCCATCACATTACGGCTAGCCGCAACGTAATACTAAAACCAAGTGTTTTGGCGTCGGCCATCCGACAGGTGCTGGCACGGCGCCCTATCGGCCTGATTCGGCAATTCGGTCACGATTGGGAAACTTCAGGTCGCGAGAAACACTGCCAACCGTATCTGTGCCGTCTCCATCCCAATCGCCGGAAATCGGAATACCGTCAACTGTATTCGCGTCCAGTTGAAGATCGGCAGCGTCAATTCGGCGGTTGCCGTTCGTATCCAGAATGAATGTCCCGCCGCGAAGAATACCAATGTCGTCCAAACCATCTCCATTAAAATCCCCGACAATCGGGATATCGCCAGCTTGGCCGAAGGTGGCCTCCACGTCTTGGTCGGTGAACTCACCGTCACCATTGCGGTCCAATCGCCATTGCCCTTGATTGAAAAAACCTATCGAATCAATCCCATCTCCGTTCCAATCTCCGGCCACGGGACGATCGCCAATGCCGCCAAAATGGAACACATGGTCAATGACGTCACTGCGAGCGGTTCCGGATTCCGATCGCTGCAATTCACGGTTACCGTGCGCCGCCACGTCTTCTTCGGGTGGCATGTTCTTCGCTTTGCCTCGTGCTGTGTTTTCACGATCCGGAAGTCCCGGTTCGGACGCAACGGCTTGTGGATCGCCCGACCACGCTCGACCAAACACGCCAATATCGTCTTTCCCGTCGCCGTCCCAATCGCCCGTTACGGGCAAGTCTCCGGCGTGGCCTAATTTGGCCCATAGATCATTTTCGTCCCACTGGCCATTGCCATTGATGTCAATAAACCAATGTCCTTCAAAGAAGACGCCGGCTTCCGAAATCCCATCACCGTTGAAATCGCCAGTGATCGGAATCCCGTTGCGAACGCCAAATTGAAATTCGAAGGAAGTCTCTCCGTCCTCAATTGTCCAACCCAACTGCTGCATGTCGCGAACATTCCAACCCGTCCGATATTCAAAATCCACACCGGCTTCCAACCACACGGGCGCGTAAACTCCTTCGGACGGTTGGTTCGAATCTCGAGGAAACCCGCCGTCAATCACGCTCAAATGCCACGTGAATCCCCTGGCTCGGATCGGGCTTAACGATCTAACTTGGAACAAATCCACATCCTCAAGGCCTCGGTACACCAGCGTTGGTGTCACCTGATACGGCGGCAACGGCGGCGTAACGTCAGTGGGCGGTGGATAATAGACGATCAGCGGCGGACGAGGCGGCAGAGGCGGCGGCGGCGGTGTAGGTGGCGGAGGCGGGGCCGGCTCGTTCTCCGCCAGCACTTCGCTAAAGTTATTGAACTGAGCGCTGGTTCCAGGCCGTGCGATGACTCGAGCAATCGTGTCGTACAACGGATTAAACGGTAAACTGGCAATGGTTGCTTCAGACACAGGATCAAAACGGTTGATGGGAATACCGATGCTGGATTCTAAGACTTCGCCAACACTGCTGAGCTGAATACCGCCGTGATCGATTCCGTCCGTAAAACGCTCGGGATGGATTTCTTGAATGTGGTAAGTACCAGCCAACAATCCATCAAATTGATAGTAGCCATTCTCGTCGGTCCAAGTCGTCAGTGTTTCAGCAGTATCGCCGTTGATTTTCTGGATCAAGTAGACGCCGTCTTCACTGGTGAGGTTACTAAAGTTCGCTCGCAACACAATTTGGACACCAGCCAGCGGCATGTCGTCCGGAGTTTTTAATCCATCGCGAATGGTAGAAATATCTTCGGGCAACGTTTCATCGTGCGCCAGTTTGACGGTTTCGCCGTCTTGATAGACGAAACCAGAAATCTCGACTGGCGGATCTTCACAGAAGCGAAAATCGGCGTGTTCGCCCGACTCCAAGAAAATGGCTTCAATCAAATTTGCGTGCGACACCTCGCCTTTAAGAAAATCATCTTCCGGGCCGAACCCCAAGGCGGCGTTGCCGTCAAAGTAACCTTCCGGCTGAATTTGGCGAATGGCGTATTCGCCCGGTTGCAGCCCGTTGAATTCAAAGCGGCCGAATTCGTCCGTCGTGGTAGTGGCAATCACCGTGCCGCTGGCGTCTAGCAATTCAATGGTGACACCAGGTAACAGTTCGTCTCGAGCTTCTTCGTAGTAGCAGTTGGATTCGTAGTAGTCAGCGTGGACCGTGCCCGCCAAAGACACGGGAAGAATTTCGCCAAAGTTGTAGTCGACGCCCGTTTGCCCAAATCCAATCACAATATTCTGGATTAAGTCGCCAGGATTCAACGCTTGACCAATGGGCTGGTCATCAATCGTGCCCGCCGTATCCAGACCGTCCAGCCAACCGGACGGATGAATTTCTCGTAGCGTATACGTTCCGGCTGACAGGCCTTGAAATTCGTAATTCCCGTTGGCGCCCGTGGTGGTGGTCGCGATGACCATGCCGGTAGCGTCCAGCAATTCGATGGTGACACCGGCAATGCGTTCCAATTCGTCCGCATCGATTTGGCCGTCGTTGTCCTTGTCGTGATAGACCGTGCCCGAAATGATGGCGGGCGGGAAATCGCAGAATTCGTAATCTTCGCCAACATCGCCGGACAACAGTGAAATGGCTGTAATTCGGTTGTGATCTGCTACTTGTCCAACCGTCTGGCCATCAACTTGGCCCGCTTGCGCGCCACCTTCCAGCAATCCCGGCGGAGTGATTTCCAGTACCTGATATTCGCCCGGCAGCAGTTCGCCAAACAGATAATCGCCGTTGTTGTCGGTCAGTGTTTCCTGCAACACATTGCCGTTCATGTCCAACAGTTGGAT
>JAGQOZ010000655.1 GCA_020426955.1 Planctomycetales bacterium | reverse complement strand
CAATACCCACCCAGCAGCAAGACCAACACAACGAAGATCCCTTTCGCGCGGAAATTCAGAAAGACCAAGCCGCTGAACAAATAGCAAATGCCGATTCGCTGCAAGACACCAACAAAACGGTATTGTTCCGGCCCGTCATCTCGTTGCAGTGCCCCGTAGTAGAAAATTCCCAAACCGATCAGCAGCGCCGATCGTTTCACAAGTCGCCAATACGCTTTTCGCAGATCGCCTTCTCGTTTGGTTCGCCCCAAAGAAAAAACGGTCGACACGCCCATCAGGAACACGAACAGCGGAAAGATCAGATCGTAGAAATGGAATCCAGTCCAAGGCACGTGTTCCAGTTGTTCCGCCACGGTTTCCACCACCGGGTAGTCACTTACTTGGCGAAGACCGGCCACTAAGCTATCCGCGCCGACAATCCAAAACATGTCGAAACCTCGCAACGCATCGACCGAAACGATGCGACGAGCTGCCTTGGTAACAGACGAATCGCCCTGCGCGTCTACGTTCATGGTACGTCCTTCTCTTTAAGCCAAATGCCACTTGTTTCTTTCGAATCGACGAATCGCGATTAGTGTATCCCATTCTCAGACGCATCACCACGGCAGGAACGTTGCTCAACGGCTTCGTCGCGCTGGTTCGAAACGAAAGATTGTTTGTGCTATGATACGCACCCGTTTTTTATCCCGAACCAAACAAGATACCGAATCTACCGAGGAATCCAGGATGAAGACTTTCTTGATTTTGCTCGTCTCACTTTGCTTTGTTAGCCACATCGCGGTTGCACGTGAACCCAAAGAATCGGACAAAGACGTCAACTACGATGAAGCTCGGTTGCCTGCCTACGATTTGCCGCCGCTGTTGCTGACGTCGGAAGGCCAAAAGATTGATTCAGCCGAAGCGTGGATGAATACTCGCCGACCACAGATCATGTCACTGTTCGGCAATTTGATCTACGGGACCGTGCCCACACCCGAATCACCCATCCAGGTTTCGTTCGAAGTCCTGAAAACCGATCCGAATTTTCTGCAAGGACAGGGGACTCGCAAGGACGTTGCCGTTCGTTTTGAAAACGACAAAGGCAAAGCGGAAATGCGGATTCTGGTCTTTTCGCCCAACAACGCGCAAGGCCCTGTTCCAGCGTTCATGAAACACAGTTTCAACAGCACGCACGGCCAAGACTTTGATGCGGATCCCGACAAACCTGGAAAATTTCGCAATGGCTGGCCGATTGGAGAGTTCTTTCAACGAGGCTACGGATTCATTGCGGTTTATCAGCAAGATCTGGTCGACCACAATGAAGTCAGTTTTCTGGACGACATCCATCCGCTGTTCTATCGCCAAGGCCAGAGTTTTCCCAAGGCGTGGGAATGGGGAGTCCTGTCAACCGTGGCGTGGGGTGGTTCGCGAGCGTTGGATTACTTGGAAACAGACAATCAGATTGATGCGCAGCGAGTTGCCATCATGGGTCACTCCAAGATGGGCAAAGCAGCCTTGTGGACGGCCGCTCAAGACCAACGTTTCGCGCTGGCCGTGTCGGCTCAATCTGGTTGCGCAGGTGCGGCGCTGTGGCGAAGAAAATCGGGTGAAACGCTGGAAAAAATGGTCACTCGTTTTCCCTATTGGCTGTGCCGCAACGCGTGGAAGTTCGTCAACAACGAAGATGACTTGCCCGTGGACCAGCACATGCTGTTAGCCTGCATCGCACCTCGACCCGTTTACGTGCACAGCAGTGTGGATGACACCTGGGCAGATCCTCGAGGCGAATATCTATCCGCGTTTCATGCCAGCGAAGTCTATCGTTTGCTGGGCAAAACAGGTTTGAGTAGCGAACAATCTCCGCCGGTGGGACAACCGATTTTGGATTCGCATGTGGGCTACCATATTCGCGAAGGAGGCCATTCGATCGAACCATACGACTGGCTCCGCTACCTGGACTTCGCCGACCGACACCTAAAGCCATAGGAGCACGTACTCGGTTTGTAGTCCCGCCTTAACGCGGAAAAAGGAGCTGACAGGAAGACATCCGATTCCGCCTAAAGCTGGGACTACGAACGATTCGTGCTGATCAAGAACGTTGGGCAGTTCACAAATTTGCATCGACGTACACACCAAATTGAAACGCCCAAACGAGGTCGCTGGTGTCGAATTCACCGTCGCCGTTCCAGTCTCCTTCGCTCCAGTTGGAATTGCCGGCAGTTCCGTCTTCAAATTCGCCGACCTGAAAAATGGCAACCAGATCACTGGAATCGAAACGGCCATCCCAATTGGCGTCGCCTATTGATGTGTGCAGCACGTCTTCGACCAAAACACGCACATCGTTTTGGTCCAGCACCGCATCGTCGTTCAGATCCCAGGCTGGCTGATAGTCTTGACCGCGAATTCGCTGCTGATAAAAATCGATATCCAGCACACAATCAATACACGTCAATTGCACTCGCCCCAAGCCGCCGCCGCCCACACGCGCTCCATCTATTCTCAAGTCTTGAACCAGCGATTGCCATGAAACACCATTCGCAAGAATCTTTCCTAGCGACAGCTCTTGAAACCCCGCTAGATCGAACCGAAACAGCGTGTCTGCCGCAACGACGTCAAACGGCCCGTTCCAATTCTCAAGCGAATCGAACAGAAAACGCCCCGCATCCGAAGTAAGTTCGAAAGCCGTCAGCGGTGCACCTAGATTGCGCACGGTCACTTCGCCCGTACCGGCGTCATAAATAATTTGCAAATCGAAGTCACCCACAGCGGTGTTTAGTGGCTCCGCTTGATCTTGCTGCGGTAGATCCGTCAGTTCGTAACATTCGCCGATCTTCCAGCAATTCTGCAATGCGAATTCGTTTCATCAAGATGCCCCTGGTTGGTAAAACATGATCACTACAACCTTCGCGTGACAGAACGACAAATGCCATCGCTTTCGGTGGTACGAAGCGCATCGTACCGATCGAACCAGTTTAACGCAAGAAAATGATCCAAACCATCTAACATATTGAACGTACAAGTATCATTCTCATCCAAGTCGCCATGCCGAGCGTCTCGGACACCTAAAGGACTCGAAATGAATTCGCTGCAGATTTCTTACGCGTTACAGAGTGCTGTTCTGGCCGGCTTCTTCGCCACGCTGCTGTCCATTTACATCCTGGTCGTCATGTGGGCGTACCGAGACGCCAACGCGCGAAATAACCCTGG
>JAGQOZ010000654.1 GCA_020426955.1 Planctomycetales bacterium | reverse complement strand
TGAACAAACCGAAGATTAACAGCAAACCTAAGATGGTCAGACCGGCAATCGTCAGCGTGTCGGAAATACGAAGCGCCGTCCACGGTTCCGGCACACTGCCTCGCTTCATTTGTGCCACGCTCAACAATTTCTGGGCGTCACTTTTTAGATCGGCATCCATGGCCTTAATGGGACCAACCAACGAACTGCGCAAACCTTGAATTTCGCCCCAGCGATAATTCAAGTGATCATATTGATAGTCCTGCTGCACCCGAGCCAATTGGGTTTCATATTCACTAAGCTGCTTGCGATACTTTTCGATATCACCAATCCGCTGCTGCCCCTCGTTGCCAGTCAATTCGACATTCCCACCCAACATTGCCTTGACGCGTTGAGCATATCCCAATTCCGAGGTGTCTCGGTACAGCTTTTCAATCGCGGCGATGTAGGCTTGAACGTTGTCTGGCAGCGAACTCACTTCTTCGGCAGCAATGGCGTCTTGCCATGGCGCTAAGAGTTTCTGTTTTTCTTCTGGTTCGATCCGAGCTTCACCGCTGGCGATCAACCGTTGCTTTTCTGGATCGTAGCGAACAACTTGAATGTCTTTTGACTCTTTGCCAACACGGTAGCGAGCGTTGATCGAAGTAAGATCGATTTCTTCGGGCACGCCCGTGGTCAATTCGACCGCGTATTCCTTTCGCCCGTCAATCAGATAAGTCAACCGTTTGGCTTGGTTTTCGTCCAATCCATAGTGATCCGTAAACCGTTGTTGCCAGTCTTTCCAACCAGCAACCACTTTATCCGCATTCAACCAATCTAGATCGTCTGGGTCCCCTGCCATTTTGCGAAAGGTGTTGCGCATGGGGCCTTGTGAATTCTTCAGGTAGCCGGCCGAAGTCCAAGGGTTGGGCGAATCCAGCGTGTTGATCTTCCAGATGCCTTCGTAAAACAATTGCCAGCCGATGGCGATTCGCAGCACTACGACCAGCAACATCGCCATCCCGGAAACTCGACTGATATTCACTTTCATCTCCAAAAGATGTGAAGAACCACGTTCGCCGACAGCGATTCCGATACTTCATCTGCCGCGAAAGGTGATTGACGGTGGGAATCGTGGGAAGGTAATCCCTCATCATACCGCAAAGCAAAGGGGTTTGAAAACGCACACCTTGCTCGGCAACAGCCCAAAATTGCCTCGCAAACCCAGCCTATTCTTCGCAAGTCAAGAATTCCGAACAAATTAGCTTGCCAAACGCCCCTCCTTTCGTCCAGCCAGCTTGCCTGGAAAACGTATCGTTTGGTGGCACCAACTAAAAAGTCCAAACTACAGCACGTGGAACGAACTACGCCGTCCGAAAAACTCCCGACCACCTGGCTTGCGGCATAGTGCGGCGAAGGTAACAGGCCCTGCGAATACGGCAGATTGACACTTGGTCATTGGACGCTTGGCAAGGCTAGAACAAGAGCAAGCAAGGGGAGCCCGGTCCGAATTGACATGCTGCCCGGATTCGCAAGTTCCTTATGGCAAAGCACTTATGACGAGTAGCGTGTTTTCGAAAAATTATTCCCGATTTCGTGAACCTGATAACCGAAAAGACGTCTATAGTCACATCAGGAGTTTGGCAAATTCAAATAGTGCAGCCTAATAAGCTTTGCTAATTCTCGGATTGCCGTATATCCTTGACCTAACGGGCGAACTGGCCGTTTCAATTGGAACGGTGGTTTGACGTCCCGATTTTTATTTTCGAAACCTCTCTCTCACTGCGCAGGGCGCCAGGAGAAGAAGCCATGAAGAACATTACAACCATCAACACGACCGGCGGCATTGGCAACACCCGCAATCGCAACGGCATCGTGGACGTGGATACCGTGTTCTTGATGGGCCTAGTCTCCGTCTTGATGCGCCTCGTCACGTATTGCCTGCATCCGTATGCGGGGAAACACGCCAGAAAACATCTGGCGGCGACCCCATGCATATTGCGGCTACGCGAACGGGAACTGAAACGTTCAAGTTCGTTATGGTCGGCCGCGATTTGCGGAAGTTGGCAACCCATGCAGCCATTGGAGCTGCAACCTGCCTTTGCCGTTCGCTGATAGTTCAGCTGCCAAAAGTTTGGCATCGGTTCATTCGAGTTTCGTGATTTCTCGAACAAGGCAGATCGGCGTGTCCGGTCTTGGTGCTTGCTGAAAACCACTGCATTTGCACGTATTCAGCGAAGTGGCCAATTCCGAGCAAGTCTGTTCGAACGTGACGCGTTGGATTCAACGTGCTAGGAAGTGGGAGTTATGTAATGGCTACCGTAGCCTCTTTAGTTGATGATCGAGAAGAAGTTTGCAGCTTAGTATTGGCCGCTCAGGACGGTGATCGGGCCGCCTTGGGCGAATTGTTTGATCGATTCCAAGCGCACGTTTTGGCCATCGCAACTCGACGACTGGGCGACGCCCACGAAGCTCAAGAGCTGTGCCAAGAGGTTTTCTTGCAGGTCATGCAAAAGATTGGCCAATTGCGAGACCCGGCGTGCTTTGCCGGTTGGTTGCGTCAGATCACGCATCGGATGGCAATCAACCGAGGATTGCGTCGCGGACCGGCGGTATGTGCCGAACCGCAAACGATGGAGTCGACATGTGTGGATCAAGTCACGCCCGACTCCGTGTTGGAAGCAAATGAACGAGCTTCCCATGTTCATTTTGGATTGAGCCGATTGGGCCGAATGGATCGAGAAACGCTGATGGCGTTCTACGTTCACGGCCAGTCGTTGATCGAAATGAGCGACGAATTCCAAGCACCAGTCGGTACCATCAAGCGACGCCTTTGTATCGCTCGACGCCGACTGGCAAAGGAAGTCGAGCACTTGGTAACCGCATAGTTCGTAATGAATCGAACGATTCGCTACGAATGTGGTTTGTCATGAAAGCGAACTCCTCTCTCGACTCGCTGCCATTCCCTTCGTTTGGCAGCGAGTTTTTCTATTATGCTTGCTCAGCAGTCGAAGGTTTACCCTTAGATGGATGAGGTCACGAATCCTGTTCGCCAGGACTCGTTACCTCGGTCTACCACCGTGCTAAGGTTGCCTGAGCCGGCCGACAATTCGACCGGTGAGTTTTGGAAATAAGTGCTTGGCCCATACAACGGCCTTGCCCGAAAGCGTCAACGTTACTTCGGGCGAACGACGTTCGATCGACTTGATCAGCTTGGCCGCTACTTTTTCT